>JBILYW010000140.1:0-7573 GCA_044377555.1 Pseudomonas sp. | reverse complement strand
CCTCGATGCGGTTGAGACGGAAAATCTCCTGAGTACGCTCCGGCAATTCGGACAAAGCCTGTTTTAAAGCCATGCGCTGTTGCTCAGCCATCGCCTGGGCCTCCAGCCCTGCCAGTTCATCTTCGATTTCAGCCAGTGCTTCATGGGTAACCGTGTCAGTCTTGCGGCGGGTTTCCTGGCGAATGTGATCGACCAGCAGGTTGCCGGCAATGCGGTAGAGGTAACCGGGGGTGTTGTCGATTTGCTCCTTGCGCCCACGCTCGGCCATGCGCAGGAAACTTTCCTGCACCAGATCGGCGGCCAACTGCGGGTCTCGCACCTTGCGCGCCAGATACCCGCGCAGGGTACTGGCATGCTTGAGGAACAAGCCTTTGAGATCCATATCCGACAAACCGACTCCCTGAGCATGAAGGAAAGGGGTCGCTATCTTACTTTTTGTCGAGAATGACTTTCAATTGATATTAATTCCCAAGGCGCTCCCGGGGCTACGCCTGCAGGTAGCGCAATACCGAGTCGCAAATCATGTCGCGCTGACGTTGCTTGACCTGGAGATCGGAGAAGTCGACCTGGAAAATTTCATCGAGGGTGTATCGGTTTGACACGCGATAAAAGCAGAAAGAACTCACCAGCAAATGCACATCCAGCGGATTCAGGCCTGCACGGAACACCTTTTGTTCAACGCCACGGCGCAGGATGTTTTCCAGGGCATGCACAATCGTGTCGTTCATGGCCTTGATGCCTTCTGAACGCTTGATGTATTCGCCCTTGTGGATATTTTCGATGCTGACGATGCGCACGAAGTCCGCATTCATATCGTGGTGATCGAAGGTGAACTCCACCAACCGGCGAATCGCCTCGACCGGCGCCAACTGATCCAGGTTCAAGCGGCTTTCGATGCTGCGAATTTCGCCGTAGAGCTTCTCCAGCACTTCGACGTAGAGCTGCTCTTTACTGGTGAAGTAGTAATAGATCATGCGCTTGGAGGTGCGGGTGCGCTCGGCAATGGCGTCCACGCGCGCCCCCGCCAGCCCTTGCTCCACGAATTCGACAATCGCTTCTTGAAGGATATTTTCGCGGGTCTTTTCGGGGTTGTTCTTACGGCTTTTGCGCGGTTCGACTACCGGTGCCGTGGCTCCGGCGTCGTCGTCCAGGATCTTGGTCATTAAAGGCTCACGGCCATGTGGAGATGGCCTGATTATGGGCCGCCTCGCTCTACGAAGGAAGTCGCCACCCTATAGCTTTGCCTGGCGCACCGCGCCACTGCGCGACTTGGCCATGGCCGCCAGGCGTACCGCGACGTTTGCCGCGCCGTACCCGGCATAGCCATTTTTGCGCTGCAGCAGTTCAAAGAAAAAGCGCCCCTCGAACGGCTCGGTGTACACATGGAACAGCTCGCCGCCTTGAGCGTCGCGGTCATATAACACGTTGAAATAGGCCAGTTCGCTCAAGAACTCATCATCAAAATCAAACCGCGCTGCCAGGTCATCGTAGTAATTGAGCGGGATATCCAGCAGCGGCACCCCTGCAGCTTTCGCCCGGCTGACTTCGGCGAACAGATCGTCACACTCAAAGGCAATGTGGTGCACGCCTGAGCCGCGATAACTCGACAAGGCGTGTGAGATGGCGGTGTTTCGATTCTCGGAGATATTCAGCGGCAAGCGAATCGAGCTACAGCGGCTACGCAACGCGCGGCTTTTTACCAGGCCATAGGGGTCGGGCAGCACCACTTCGTCATCGGCTTCGAAATCCAGCAGGCTTTTATAGAACAGTACCCAGCTGTCCAGGCTGTCCGCCGGCAGGGCCATCGCCATATGGTCGATGCGCTTGAGGCCACCCTGGGTCGCCAGAGCAGGCGTGAAGTTGAAGTCCGATTCGTACAGCGGGTTGCCGGCCTCGTCCTGGTCCACCAGATAAATCAAACTGCCATCTGGCGCACGCACGGCGGCCAGTTCCAGCTCATTGGGCCCGACCAGCCCGCGATAGGGTTGGCCTTTGTAGGCTACGGCACGGGCCAGGGCGCTGGCGCTGTCCTGCACCCGGATCGCGGTGGCGCATAACGATGGGCCATGGGCCTCGAAGAAGTTATGCGCAAACGAATACGGCTCAGCGTTGAGAATCAGGTTGATGTCGCCCTGGCGCAGCAAACTGACATTTTTGGATCGGTGCTGTCCGGCCTTGCTGAAGCCCAGACGTTCGAGCCAGTGAGTCAGCTGGGCGCCCTGGTTTTCGTCCACGGCAAACTCGAGAAACTCGATACCGTCGTACGAGCTGGCTTCGGGCGGTGCAAACAAAGATTCGAGAACAGGCGCGGGGGCGGTTTGCAAGGCAAGACGCTCGCGGGTTTTCTCTTCGAGATACAGCAACGAACGCAAGCCATCGGCGGCATTGGCACGCGGCGGCGCAGCACGGAAACCGTCATTGAAGATTTCCAGCGACAGCGGCCCGGTGTAGCCACTCTGGATGATTGGCGCCAAAAAGCCTGCCAGGTCAAATTCGCCCTGCCCCGGGAAGCAGCGGAAGTGGCGACTCCACTCCAGCACGTCCATCGCCAGAATCGGCGCGTCGGCCATTTGCACAAAAAAGATCTTGTCGCCGGGGATCTGCGCGATCGCACTTGGGTCACCCTTGAGCGACAAGGTGTGGAAGCTGTCGAGCAATACACCGAGGTTCGGATGGTCGACCTGACGCACCAGGTCCCAGACCTGTTGCCAGGTATTCACGTGACGACCCCAGGCCAGCGCTTCGTAACCAATGCGCAGGTTGCGCGCCCCTGCACGCTCGGCAAGCAGGCTCAGGTCATCGAGCAGGATCTGCCGATCACCTACCGAGTCGGGCGCGGCGTTACTGCACACCAGCACCAGATCGGTGCCCAGTTCCTGCATCAGGTCGAACTTGCGCTCGGCGCGGTCCAGGTTGCGCGCCAGCCGGTCACGGCGGCAGCCTTCAAAGTCACGAAACGGCTGAAACAGGCTGATGGCCAACCCCAGGTCGGCACACATCTGGCGCACCTCACGCGGGCTGCCGTCGTAGTAAAGCAGGTCGTTTTCAAAGATCTCGACCCCGTCAAAACCCGCAGCAGCGATGGCGTCGAGCTTCTCCGGCAAGGTGCCGCTCAAGGAAACGGTGGCGATCGAACGCTGCATATCTAACTCCCGGGATTGGCGTGGCCTGCAAACAACGGCATTTCTTAATAGCCTGATTATTAAGGGCGCCCTATTATTGAGCAATCAATCTGTACCAACCGGTTAGTTTTGCGTGCGATTATCGAACACTATGCCCTCTCCTGAATTGACGATTTTTTATCCACTCGCCACCATCAAACCCGATTCACTTGCGTCAAATGCACCACGACACCACATAACAATTCCAAGAAACGGGTAAAAACCATGGTCCCTTCTCAAACTGCACGCACCAAGCCTGCCCACGCTCCGAATGCGGGTATCGGTGACAAGATTCGCGGCACCATGGCGGCAGGCAAAACCCGTTGGGGCATGCTCGCACTGGTGTTTTTCGCCACCACGCTGAACTTCATCGACCGCGCAGCCCTGGGGGTGATGCAACCGATTCTGGCCAAGGAAATGAGCTGGACGGCGATGGATTACGCCAACATCAACTTCTGGTTCCAGGTGGGCTACGCCATTGGCTTCGTGCTGCAAGGCCGCCTGATTGACCGGGTCGGGGTCAAGCGCGTGTTCTTCTGTGCCGTTCTGTTGTGGAGCCTGGCCACCGGCGCCCACGGCCTGGCCACCTCGGCGGCGGGCTTCATGATTTGCCGCTTTATCCTCGGCTTGACCGAAGCCGCCAACTACCCGGCCTGCGTGAAAACCACGCGACTGTGGTTCCCCGCCAGTGAGCGGGCGGTGGCCAGCGGGATCTTCAACGCCGGGACCAACGTCGGCGCCATGTTCACGCCCATGCTGTTGCCATTGGTGCTGCATGTATGGGGCTGGCAGGCCGCATTTCTGGGGATGGCAGCACTGGGCGGTATTTGGCTGATTTTCTGGGGTTTGAAGTACTACAACCCTGAAGAGCACCCGACCGTGACCAAGGAAGAACTGGCCTATATCCAGCAAGAGAAAGAGCCTGAGCAAACCACCGTTTCATTCGCCACCATCATCAAGATGCGGGGGACCTGGGCCTTCGCCTTGTCCTACGCCATGACTGCGCCGGTGTTCTGGTTCTACCTGTACTGGTTGCCTCCGTTCCTGAATCAGCAATACAACCTTGGCATCAGCGTGACCCAGATGGGTATCCCGCTGATCATCATCTACATCACCGCCGATTTCGGCAGCATCGGGGGCGGGATTCTGTCTTCGGTCCTGATCAAGCGCGGCATGGCAGCAGTCAAGGCGCGGCTGGTTTCAATGCTGCTGTGCGCCATCAGCATTATCGGTGTGGTAATGGCTGCAGGCTCCAGCGAACTGTGGGTCGCCGTGGGCGCCATCGCCCTGGCACTCGGCGCGCATCAGGCCTGGACTGCCAACGTGTGGAGCATGGTGATGGACTACACACCCAAACACATGATGGGCACCGTATTCGGCTTTGGCGGGATGTGCGCAGCCATTGGCGGGATGTTTATGACCCAGTTTGTAGGTTATGTGCTGACCGTTACGAACAACAATTACACCCTGTTGTTCACGATGATTCCTGCGATGTACTTCATTGCGTTAGTGTGGATGTACTTCATGGCTCCGCGAAAAATCCCGCAGGTCTAAGCAACTTCCCGGGCAAAGCAAGGCGCTGAAATCTCTGCACTCAGCCACACAGTGAGGTACTCGATGACATTGCCCACCCCCCTGTCGGGGGTTAACCACCCCCTGAAGGGTATCTTGCTGATTGTGGCCGCCACGGCACTGTTCTCCAGCCACGATGCGCTGTCCAAATACCTCAGTGGCTTCTACCCGGTGGTGATGGTGGTGTGGGCACGCTATCTGGTGCATACCCTGCTGATGGCTGGGATATTTCTGCCGCAGTCCGGGCTTCGGGTATTACGCAGTAAACGACCTTTGCTCCAAGTCTTGCGGGCAATTTGCCTGCTGGGCTCTGGGCTGTTTTTTACCTATGGGTTGCTGTTTATCCCACTGGCCGAAAACACGGCGGTTAACTTTCTGGCACCGCTGCTGGTGGCGGCGCTGTCCGGGCCCTTGCTGGGCGAGACGGTGACTCGCGGGCAGTGGCTGGCCGTGGTGTGCGGGTTTATCGGGGTGGTGATCATCATTCACCCGGGCGGCGAACTGTTCACGCCTGCGGTGTTGTTGCCGATGGCGGCGGCGCTGTGTTTCAGCTGCTACCAGATCCTCACCCGCAAGCTCAGCGTGTATGACAGCCCCACCACCAGTAACTTCTTTGCCGGGCTGTTCAATGTGCTGGTCATGAGTGCGCTGGTGCCCTTCTTCTGGCAAACGCCGACACTGGCCCACGGCCTGCAAATGCTGGCACTGGGCAGCCTGGGCATGACGGCGCATTTGCTGCTCACACAATCGTTCCGCTTCGCGGCACCGGCCTTGCTCGCGCCGTTCAGCTATTGCCAGATCGTGTTTTCCGGGGTCTTGGGGTGGTTACTTTTCGACCATACGCCCGACCTGGCGAGCCGGATCGGCATCGCCATCATCTGTGTCAGCGGGCTGGCGGCGGCGTGGCAGCAGCGGCGATCACGGGCCTGAACCATCAAAAAACGGTGGGAGCGGGCTTGCTCGCGACAGCATCACCCCGGTATGCCTGACACACCAAGGTGGCTCAATCGCGAGCAAGCCCGCTCCCACATGAGACAGGTTTTTTTCAGAAGTCGAAAAATACCGTCTCGCCTTCGCCCTGGATGCGGATATCAAATCGATACGCCGTTTTGCCATTTATTTCACAGCGGTGGGCAATCAGGGTTTCTCGGCGTTGTGGTTGCTCGATCAGGTTAAGCACCGGGCATTTGGCGTTCGCTTCGGACTCGTCGCTGAAGTACAGCCGGGTCTGCAAGTGGATGTTGATGCCTCGGGCAAACAGGGTGACGTTGATGTGTGGCGCCATCGGCACGCCGCCCGCGTTGTTCACCACGCCCGGCTTGATGGTGTTGAGCGTCCACTCCCCGGCATCAAAGGTGGTCGCGGTGCGGCCAAAGCTGTTGAAGGCTTTTTCTGAATCAAAATTTTCGTCATACACCCCTTCGTGATTGGCTTGCCACAACTCCAGAAAGGAGTCGCGCACCAAGTGGCCGTTGCCGTCGTAGACGTTGCCAAACAGCAGGATGTGCTCGCCCGCAGCGTCAGGCCTGGCCATCTCGCTCCAGATTTCTTCCGGGCGCGAGGGGTTGCCGGCCGCAGCCAGCGCCAGGCCGATGTGTACGTAGGGGCCAGCCGTTTGCGATGGGGTTTCCGGTAGCAGTTCGATAGGCATGACAGGGCTCCTCAGCAGTTTTCGAAGTGAGTCTTGCGCTGGCCGCGCAGCACGATATCAAAGCGATACGCCAGGCAATCCATGGGATTGGCAGCGGCCATGTCCAACCGGGCAATCAGGCTTTGCACCGCTTCGGGGTTGGCAATCGACTTGACGATCGGGCACATCGGGATCAACGGGTCGCCTTCGAAATACAGCTGGGTAATCAGGCGCGTGGCAATCGACGGGCCACTGACGGAGACGTGAATATGCGCCGGGCGCCAGTCGTTTGGCCCGTTGCGCCAAGGGTACGGCCCCGGTTTTACGGTGCGGAAGCTGTAATAACCCTGGCTGTCGGTGAGGGTGCGGCCCACACCACCAAAGTTGGGGTCCAGCGGTGCCAGGTAACGGTCGTTTTTATGGCGATAACGACCGCCCGCGTTGGCTTGCCACATCTCGACCAAGGTGTGGGGGATGGGTTTGCCGTATTGATCGCACACGCGGCCCGACAACAATATCCGCTCACCCACTGGCAAGCCGCCGTTGTTGAAATTGAGCAACAGGTCGTTATCGAATTTGCCGAATCTAAGGTGCGAAAAGTCAGGGCCACTGGTCTCGCTAACCGATTGCGGGATGCTCACCAGCGCCTGGCGCGGGGAGCGGGCAATGGAGGTTTTATAGTCGGGGGTCAGGGCTTTGGGGTGCCAGTTGCGGTCACGGATGACAAAGCGCCGGCTGTCTGCATCAGACATGTCGATCTCCTGTTGTTTTTATAGGGCTGGCGCTCAGTTTCAAACAACAAGGGGGGAAGGACTATTGAAAAGGCCGGGGGCATCCATAACCTTTTGGTTATGGATAAACCTCTTGGCAATACGCCTGCCCCAATTCACGCAGCACGACGACACACCCCTGCGCTGCCACCGACATGGGGACGTGGGCATTGCTGCAAATCCCGATTGAGCCGCCCGGCTCACGCTGGCCCAGGTCGACTTCTTGCAGCTCGCCACTGGCCAGGTCCAGGCGCACGGCGTCCAGGGGCGCAATCCACACCGCGTCGTTGCACAACACGTAACGCCGGCTCAAGGTGATCGACAACGTCTCAAGGCGCTGGCGGGACTGGCTGATGCCGCACTGCACGAACAGGCTGTCGGCAAAGGCACGAATGGTAGTGTTGGCCAGCGGCAGTACCAGCGGGTAGTTTTGCAGCAGG
>JBILYW010000139.1:0-7577 GCA_044377555.1 Pseudomonas sp. | reverse complement strand
ACAATCTGGCTGCGTGTTTTGGGCAATAACTGGCGCACGCGCTGGTCAAACAGGAATTTGGAGTAAGCGTATACATTCAAAGGCTGCTCGTATTCGCGAGCTTCCCGAAACTCCCGGTTGGCACCGTAGACCGCCGCCGATGAGGCATACAGCAAAGGCACCGAATGCTCCTGGCAGGCCTGCAGCAGATCGCAGCTGTAACGGTAGTTGTTGTCCATCATCAACCGGCCGTCACTTTCCACCGTGCTGGAACAGGCGCCCTGATGCAGCACGGCACGCACTTCGCCCAACTGATGGGTGGAAAAGCGCTGAACAAACTCATGCCTGTCGAAGTAATCGGCGATATCGCAGTCCGCCAGGTTGCGGCACTTGTCGCCTTCGGTCAGATCGTCCACGGCGATGATGTCGCGCTCGCCGCGCCGGTTAAGTGCCTTCACCAGATTGCTGCCGATAAACCCGGCAGCCCCGGTCACGATGATGCTCATCTATGACAACCTCCTGGAACATGGATTGAGCTCAGGCTATGCCTGTCACGCCACACAGCATTGATGCAGGTCAAGCGTCCTTGCGCGGAACCAAGAAATGCCGATCCTGATTATTGTCTGCCCGGGATTCGCTGGTTTTTAACCATAGTCGACGCAAGACAGGCACAACATGTCAGAGGGGTCAGAAACGGTACTTCATCCCCACCATCAGATTGCGCGGATCGCCGTAAAAATAAGTTGAATACAAGCCATAACCACTCAGGTACTCACGATCACCGGTCAGTTGATAGTGGGTGGCCAGTTTGAATAGCTGCTCGGGATGGTTGCTGCTGATCCGCTTGCCGTCCTTGTCCCTCGGCCGGGCGTAGGTGTAGCCCGCAAGCAATTGCCAGCCGGTCATGATCTCGCCAGAAATTTCTGCTTCAAAGCCTTTGGTCTTGGTGCCGCTCACGGCTTTGTAGGCATCTTCGCCATTAGCGCGCATGCCATCGTATTCGGCGTAGTTGTCCGCTTGATCATAAACAGCGCGAAGCTGGTGTTCAGCGCGCCTACGCCTGAATGCACTATCGATGGGTGCGGCAGGGATGACGACACGGAAACCCTCGGGACGTGCTGGGAGCGCGCCGCGAATAGGAATGGGTCGCAATAAAATTCGCAGCACTGGCCAGACTCAAGCCCTGGACGGCTTGCGAGGGACAATCAGCGCCGTGTCGCCGCGCAGAAAGGCGGCGACACGGGCAAGGATCAAGGAATCAGGGAGTAAACCAGCGACGAAATCGCGATCAGGCCAACAACTGTGACGAACACATTGGAGATCTGGCCCGAATACTGACGCATGGCCGGCACCCGGCGAATCGCGTACATCGGCATCAGGAACAGGATGGCAGCAATCACCGGCCCGCCCATGGTTTCGATCATGCCCAGGATGCTTGGGTTAAGCGTTGCCACCGCCCAGCACACCACCAGCATGAACGCGGCCGTCATGCGGTCGAGGTTTTTTGCACCCGGACGCTTGCCGGTTTTCAGCACCAGACCTTTAAGGCCTTCGCTGGCGCCGATGTAGTGGCCCAGGAAAGACTTGGCAATGGCCACAAACGCAATCAGCGGCGCGGCAAAAGCGATGGTCGGGTTGTCGAAGTGGTTGGCCAGGTACGACAGGATCGACAGGTTCTGGGCCTTGGCTTCGGCCAGTTGCTCTGGCGACAGGGTGAGCACGCAACTGAAGACGAAGAACAGCACCATCACCACCATAAGCAGGTGGGCGCGGGACAGGATCTGCGAGCTGCGCTCATCGGCGTTGGTGCCGTAACGGCGCTTTTGATCAACGGCGAAGGCCGAGATGATCGGCGAATGGTTAAAGGAGAACACCATCACCGGAATCGCCAGCCACAAGGTATGCAACAGGGCAGAAGGCTCGGGCAGCGTGCTCGCGGTGCTCAGGATGCCGCCGTTCCAGTGCGGGATCAGAAACACCGCCAAAAACAGCAACGCGACGATAAACGGATAGACCATCATGCTCATGGCCTTAACGATCACTTGTTCGCCGCAGCGCACCACGATCAACAGGCCCAGAATCAGCACCAGCGACAGCAGTGCCCGTGGTGGCGGGGTGATATGCATCTGGTTGAGCATAAAGCTGCCGACCGTGTTGGTCAGCGCTACGCTGTAGATCAGCAGGATCGGGAAAATAGCCAGGAAGTACAGCAGCGTGATCACGGCACCGGCGCGCAGGCCGAAATGTTCTTCAACCACATCAGTGATATCCGAGCCTTCGCGTCCGGAGAGTACGAAGCGGGTCAGGCCACGGTGTGCGTAAAAGGTCATCGGGAACGCCAACAGCGCCAGGATCAGTAACGGCCAAAAGCCGCCCAGCCCTGCGTTGATCGGCAAAAACAAGGTACCTGCGCCAATCGCTGTGCCGAACAGGCCCAGCATCCAGGTGGTGTCATGACGGTTCCAGCGACTGAGGGTCGCGGGTGTCTCGTCGAAGCGTTCGTCGACGCTGTTAGCCTGGTCATTCATCCGGTCGAATCTCCGCTAGCCGGTCGTTACCACGCAGCCGGAGCGGACAAGAAACACCTTGCTGACATCGCCCCGGCCATAAGAGGGGCGCGATTGTCCGGGATTAGACATAAGAAGCAAAGGTTTAGCTGAGCAATGGTCGAAAATGATGTCACGCTGCAAAGCAATACTTCGACACCTGTTGATACACTATTACGGTCAAAACACCGTCAAAAAGGCCAGAAATCCATGCATTTTGCTCGCCGTTTACCTGTTTTTATCGGCTTCTGCCTGGTCGCAGCAGTGCCCGTGGCCAGTGCCGACGCGCTGATGATTACCTGGCCCGGAGGCTGGGAAGTTCAAGCGGTACCCCCTGCGCCCGACGACAGCAGCGTGCGCCAGCGGGCGGTGAAAAACGACGCCAACGGCGATCCGCAAATGGTCATGGAGCTGACCCAGTCGACCCTGACGCCCGAGCACAAGGTCAATATGGAGGCGGTTTTGTTGCAGATGCGCAAAACCCTGCAGCAGAATTTCGCCAAAGGCGGTTACCAGAGCGCCTGCAACAAAATCCGCAGCAGCACCCTGGGCGGCCTGGACGCACTGGAGACCACCTGCAAGATCACCCAGAACGGCAACCACGTCATCACTCAGACCCTGGTCGCCGCAACCCGTGACAACAGCGCGTATGCCCTTTCCTACGCCGGCCCTGCAGACGGGTATAAAGCCAACGAGGCCGAAGTACAGGGCATTCGGGCCAGTTTGCGGCTCACGCCTTGAGGGCCCGGAACCCGGCTGGCACAACCCTTGAACGAGCCCGGAACGCCCCAACCTGACAGCTTTGTCATCTCGCCATCAGTTGCCTGACAGCCCTTGTCGCTCAGGCTGACATTTTCTACGTAAAGAGGAACTCGATGAAAACCCCATTGCGCCTTGCCGCTCTCTCGGCCCTGTTGCTGACTTCGATGGCCCAGGCCGCCGAACAACTGACCATTGATGTGCATCGCGATGCCAACTGCGGTTGCTGCAAAGCCTGGATCTCGCACCTCGAAACCAACGGTTTCAAGGTCAATGACCATGTGGAAGACGACATGAGCAGTGTCAAGCAGCGCCTCGGCGTCCAGCCGCGACTGGCTTCGTGCCACACCGGTGTGATCAACGGCAAATTCGTTGAAGGCCATGTGCCGGCCGACCAGGTGGTTGCACTGAGTAAACGCAGCGACCTTAAAGGGATCGCCGTACCGGGCATGCCGATGGGCTCCCCGGGAATGGAAATGGGTGATCGCAAAGATGCGTACCAGGTAATCGGCCTGCGCAACGACGGCAGCGACCAGGTCATTGCCGAGTACCCCGGCAACTGAGATTCCAGCACCGAACGCACCGCAACGGTGCGTTCGGCGTGCAATTGAGGGTCATCGGGCCGGCCGGCACCCTGTGGGAGCCGGCCTGGCGATGCAGGCCTACCGGGGCGTCAGCCACTCCCGACCAACGGCCATAGTCTTTCAGTCATGGTCGAAATATCAGTGACACATTACGTGTGACATATTGCCCACGTAGAAAACACTCTTTCGTCCTACAAATTACCCATTTCGCATACAAACTTGAACTATCTCTCCTACACTCAACGCTGTCGTGTCTGCGGCATCTAAACGTCGTAATTAAATAAACGAATCTTCTGCACCCGTGATAGGTCGAATTCAGACAAGGTCGCCGCTTTTGGTGCATTCCTTGCAGTGCCTTACTTACCCTCTGTGTATCGATGCAAGGGTGGCTGGCGGATTAGCAAGTGGGGACGTACAGGCCGGGTGGCCGTAAGGGGATCTATAAATACAACGGGAGAGATTCATGATCAGTGCTGCTGCGCCAAATCAAGAAGAACGTCTGCACCCGCAAGTTATTAGTGAGCTGATATCACTGACAGGTCTGGCCCCGGCCGGGAAGCCCTTGCTGCCGCTGGCCAGTGCCAACCCCAATAAAAAGAAAGTGCTGTTTGTCACTTCCGAACTGGCCGATCTGGTTAAAACCGGTGGCCTGGGCGATGTGTCGGCCGCACTGCCGCGGGCCATGCGCCACTTGCATGATGTACGAGTGCTGATCCCGGGCTATGCGCAAGTGCTCAATAGTGACAATCCGATTCATATCATCGGCGAACTTGGCGGCCATGCCGCCCTGCCCGCCTGCAAGATCGGGCGCATGGACCTCAAGGACGGGCTGGTCATCTATGTTCTGATTTGCCCCGAGCTGTATGAGCGCGAAGGCACCCCCTACGGCGCCAATAACGGCCGCGACTGGCCTGACAACCATATTCGCTTCGCCCGCCTGGGCCTGGCTGCGGCCGATATTGCGGCCAACCTGGCACAGATCCACTGGCAGCCCGATCTGGTGCACGCTCACGACTGGCCTGCCGGGCTGGCACCGGCCTATATGCATTGGCGCGGTCAACGCACACCTACGCTGTTTACCATCCACAACCTGGCCTACCAGGGTGTATTCAGCCGCGCCTGCTGCCCGGAACTGGGCATCCCGCACCATGCCCTGCAACAGGACGGCATGGAGTTTTATGGCAAGTTGTCGTTCCTCAAGGCCGGCATGGCCTACGCCAGCCATATCACGACAGTCAGTGCGACCTATGCCGCCGAAATCACCACTCCGGCTTTTGGCTGCGGACTGGATGGCTTTCTGGCCAGCAAAACCCAGCAAGGGCTGTTGAGCGGTATCCCCAATGGCATCGATGAAAGCTGGGAGGCGACAACCGACCCGCATCTGGTTGCCCCGTTCAGCATCGGCGACTGGAAAGCCAGGGGCCTGAACACCGCCCATGTCCGTACCCTGTTCGGCCTTAAGCCGTCCAAAGGCCCGTTGTTTGCCGTGGTTTCGCGCCTGGTGTACCAAAAAGGCCTGGACCTGACCGAAGCCGTGGCCGCTTTTATCGTCGCCTCGGGTGGGCAGATTGCAATTATTGGTCGCGGGGAACCCGAAGAAGAACACGCCATGCGTGAACTGGCCCTGCGCTTCCCGGGGCAAATCGGGGTGCGCATCGGGTTCAACGAAACCGATGCACGGCGCATGTTCGCGGGCAGTGATTTCCTGTTGATGCCCTCGCGCTACGAACCCTGCGGTTTGAGCCAGATGTATGCGCAACGCTTTGGCTCGCTGCCTGTGGCACGCAACACCGGCGGCCTGGCCGACACCATTGAAAATGGCGTTACCGGCTTTTTGTTCGATGAGTCCACCGTGGCCAGTTACGAGCAAGCGTTGCAGCGGGCGTTCAAGGTGTTTGCCTACCCCCGGCTGCTCAACGCCATGCGCTGCCGCGCCATGGCCGCACCTTTCAACTGGTGCAAGGCGGTTGAACCCTACGCCGAGCTATATGAACAACTGGTTGCCAAGTCACTGCTTCGTAGCGTCAAGTCTTGAATCACGCAACCTGCGGATCTGCCTGACGCTCGATCGTTTAACGCCACGGGAGCCCGCCAATGAGCGAAGCGCAACTTGAAATACTTGCCGGTCGAGCCGGGCTGGCCGTTGACTGGATTGATGCCAACGGCCAGCCACAAAGGGTCAAGCCCCAGGTACTGGAAGCCGTGCTGGCGGGGCTGGGCCTGCCTGCCAACAGCGCCGAAGCCATTGAAACCAGCTTGCTTAACCTGCAGCTGGAGCAACAGAACAAGCGTCTGCCGCCATTGCTGACCGCAGACGTTGGCAAGGCCCTGGATTTATCACGCTATTTCCACCCCCACAGTCACTGCGTGGTGCATCTTGAAAACGGCCAGTCGCTGGCGATCCAGCTCGACGCCGACGCCATGCTGCCGGGCATGATTCCCGTGGGCTACCACCGGGCGCAGCTGGACGACCAGTATTTCACCCTGGCCGTGGCCCCGGCCAAGTGCTTCAGCATCGGTGATGCCTTGCACCAGTCGGCCCCCCGGGCCTGGGGCCTGAGCGCTCAACTGTACTCGTTGCGCCGCCACGGCGATGGCGGCTTCGGTGATACCCGGGCTCTGGAAACCCTGTTGCAGGCCGCCGGCGAGCGAGGCGCCGATGCACTGGCGATCAGCCCCGTGCACGCCATGTTCAGCAGCGCGCCAAAACACTACAGCCCGTACTCACCGTCCAGCCGCCTGTTCCTCAACAGCCTGTATGCCGCACCGGCCAGCATTCTGGGCAAAGAGGCGCTCGGCAAGGCCATTGAGGCCACGGGCCTTAAAGAGGAACTGGAGCGTCTGGAACAGCTGCCCCTGATCGACTGGCCTGCCGCAACCCGGGCCAAACAGACTCTGCTGCGCCAGCTCTACGAACACTTCGTCCAGGACGAGCACCCGCTGCTGGCCGACTTCCGGCAGTTTCGCGAACAGGGTGGCGAGGCGCTGGAGAACCATTGCCGCTTCGAAGCCGTACAGGAAACCTGTGTGGCCGATAATCACAGCCTCGACTGGCGCGACTGGCCCGAGCAATGGCGCGATCCTGACAGCCCGGCGCTGCTGCACTTCGCCGAAAAAAACCGGCATGTCATCGCTTTTTACGCCTTTTGTCAGTGGTTGATGGACCGCTGCCTGGCGCGCGCCCAGGCCACCGCCCGGGCCAGCGGCATGGCCGTCGGCCTGATCGCCGACCTCGCCGTGGGGGCCGATGGTGCGGGCAGCCAGGCCTGGTGCCGGCAGGATGAGCTGCTGGCACAGCTGACCGTGGGCGCCCCGCCCGACCAGCTCAACCGCGCTGGCCAGGGCTGGGGCATTTCCGCGTTCTCGCCCGAAGGGCTCAAGCGCAACGGTTTCCGTGCGTTTATCGAAATGTTGCGCGCCAACTTCGCCCACGCCGGCGGGCTGCGCATTGACCATGTGCTGGGCTTGCAACGCCTGTGGCTGATCCCATTGGGGGCGTCGCCCAACGAAGGGGCCTACGTGTATTACCCGGTGGATGACCTGCTGCGCCTTGTCGCCCTCGAATCCGTGCGTAACCAGGCTATCGTCCTGGGCGAAGACCTCGGCACCGTGCCCGACGGGCTGCGGGAAAAACTCAGCGAACGGGCGATCCTCGGCATTCGCGTGCTGCTGTTCGAACAGGACTATGGCGCCCGTTTCAAACCGATTC
>JBILYW010000138.1:0-7585 GCA_044377555.1 Pseudomonas sp. | reverse complement strand
TTAAGTGGTTCACTTTTAATTTCATTTATTAAGAGTTAATAACCATGTTGACCCGTGAAATCATGCTGCAGTTGTTCCCGAAGAGCGCAGCGTTTATCGATATATACCTGCCTTTTGTGCAGGCGGTAACTCACCGGCGATTGATCAGTACCCCCCGGCGCCTGGCCGCTTTTTTAGCTCAGGTCGGCCATGAAAGTGCGGGGTTCACCGTACTTGTCGAAAATCTCAATTACAGTGCAGACGGCCTGGCCGCGACCTGGGGCTCACGTTTTGCGCAAAAAAATACGGCTGGCCAATACATCACAGTGATGGATGGAGGGCGCTTGCGGCGTCTGCCCAATAACGATGCGCAGAAGCTCCATCGCCGACCTGAGGCCATTGCCAACCGGGTTTACAGTGACCGTCTTGGCAATGGATCAGAGGCGTCGGGCGAGGGTTGGCTGTATCGGGGCAGGGGGCTGATTCAAGTGACCGGCAAGACCAATTACCGCCAGTGCAGCCTTGGATTGTTTGGCGATGAGCGGCTGCTGACCAGCCCGGAACTGTTGCATCAATGGCACTGGGCCGTTGAGTCGGCAGGCTGGTACTGGAACTTGCGTAACCTTAATGCCCTGGCGGACGGTGATGACTTTGAGCGTGTCACCAGAGCCATCAACGGCGGCCTCAATGGCCAGGCGCATCGTCTGGAACTGTACCGCCAGGCGCTGGGTTTATTGCGGGCCTGAGGGTTTTATTTCTGTCAGCAACAGCCAGCGGTTTTATCAGGCCATAATGCCCGCGCACTTTTCCCCCGTCCTTCAGGAGTCACGCCCCCGTGATGTTTGAAATCAAGCCGATGAACCCCGAGCAGTACCGCCAGCAAACGCGACGCAGCACGGTTTACATCGCACTGACTTTTATCTTGCTTGCGCTGCTGCTGTCCGGGTTGGCGGTCATGGCGCTGGGTGTTCCGGGCGGGGATAATTTCCGCTTGAACCTGGTGGGTGTCCTGGTTGCGCTGGTCACGACCCTTCTGCTGGTGCGCTACCTGTTCTGGTCACAGCCGTGGATGGCTGCGGCGGTCTACGGATGGCAGCTCAAGCGCAGCCTGATGAAGGTGACCAACGTCATGCACCATGTGACGGCAGGGATCATGGCGGGTGATGTGAGTGCGATGAAGCTGTTGCGCTTCTACCACCTGGGCGTGACCCAGATGTACCAGCTGGATGCCAACTCCAGTGGGTTGAGCCAGATGGTCCGCGAGATCGACCTGCATAAGGCGCGCCTTGAAGCATTGGGCATCGACACCGAACAGACCCGTCTCGATCCGGCCTGGATTGATGCCGTAAAGAAATTCGCACCTCTGACGTGATGTCTTGACGGGCGAGCCAGGCGAGGTGCGTGGTGACACTGCGCGTATCGCTTGGCAAGCCCTTCGATGGGGTTTTAGCTCACGACTCGATAGCACGGCACATAGGCCGCGCCGCCAGGCAGTTTCATGCGGTGTTGTTCAACGAACGCTTGCAGCAACTTGTCCAGAGGCTTCATCACGGCAGCATCGCCATTGATCACATAAGGCCCGTGCTGCTCGATCAGCTGGATGCCTTTCTCTTTTACGTTGCCCGACACAATCCCGGAAAAGGCCTGGCGCAGGTTGATTGCCAGTTCGTGTGCCGGCATGTCACTGCGCAGTTTCAGACTTGCCATATTGGCGTGGGTCGGGTCGAACGGGCGCTGGAAGCCTTCATCGATTTTCAATAGCCAGTTGAAGTGGAAGGCGTCGTTGCGCTCGCGACGGAACTGCTTCACCGCCTTGAGCCCTGCGGTCATGTGGCGGGCCACTTCGGCGGGGTTGTCGATAATGATCTGGTAGTGCTGCTGCGCCTCTTCACCCAGGGTGGCCCCTACAAACTCATGCAGTTGCTGCAGGTAGGGAGCGGCCTCTTTAGGGCCGGTCAAGATCACCGGGAACGGCACATCGCTGTTTTCCGGGTGCATCAAAATACCCAGCAGGTACAGGAATTCTTCGGCGGTACCGGCCCCGCCCGGGAAGATGATCACGCCATGACCCACCCGAACAAAGGCCTCAAGGCGCTTCTCGATGTCCGGCAGGATCACCAGTTCGTTGACGATCGGGTTCGGCGCTTCGGCGGCGATGATGCCGGGTTCGGTTAGCCCCAAATAACGCCCGCCAGTCAGGCGCTGTTTTGCGTGGGAAATGGTGGCGCCTTTCATTGGCCCCTTCATCACGCCCGGGCCGCAGCCGGTGCAGATGTCCAGACTGCGCAAGCCCAGTTCGTGGCCCACCTTTTTGGTGTACTTGTACTCTTCGGTATTGATCGAGTGGCCACCCCAGCACACGACAATTTTCGGATCAACCCCAGGGCGCAGCGTGCGGGCGTTGCGCAACAGGTGGAACACGTAGTCAGTGATGCCGGCAGAGCTGCTCAGGTCGATGCGCGCGCTGTCGAGACTGCCCTGGTTGTACACGATGTCACGCAGGGCACTGAACAGCATTTCCCGGGTGCTGGCGATCATTTCGCCATCAACAAATGCATCGGCGGGGGCGTTAAGCAGTTCAAGACGCACGCCGCGGTCTTGCTGGTGGATTCGCACCTCGAAATCCTGATAGGCCTCAAGGATGGTTTTGGCGTTATCGACGTGGGCACCGGTGTTCAGGATTGCCAGTACGCACTGGCGAAACAGCGTGTAGCTGCTGCCCGAGCCAACTTCGCTCAGTTGCTGCACTTCACGTTGCGATAGCGTCTCCAGGCTGCCTTTAGGGCTTACTGAAGCGTTGATGACGTGTCTTTGGACCATAGCGGGCTTCCTTGAGCGGGGTCGAAAAGTTGCTTGGCGCAGCCATTGAGTTCATGTCAGCAATGCAGATTTGCCGAGCGAGGCGTCCCAACTCTTACGTCTTTAGATTCATTTGCTGTAAGCATAGTAGCCTTTGGGCAGGCATAAAGAAGAGCCTGCCCGTGGGCTATATTGCCACTGGCTACAGTAACACTGGCGGTGCATAAGACCAGTGCAGCGCTTTTGCGATCATTGAGCGCGGCCGAAAGTCGGCAGGAATGGGTTAATCTGCGGCCCTATTGAGACGGGTTTACACAAGGACACACTGATGATTGTTACCACGACGCACACGATTGATGGCCGCAAAATCACTGAATATCTGGGAGTGGTCAGTGCCGAGTCGGTACACGGTATCAACGTGGTACGGGATTTCTTTACCGGGGTGCGCGATTTTTTTGGCGGACGCTCCCAGACGCTGGAACGGGCCTTGAAGGAAGCGCGGGCAGAAGTCACGGATGAAATCCGTGAGCGGGCAGGCGGCTTGCGGGCCGATGCGATTGTAGGGTTGAACTTTGAAATCAGCATGCCGTCAGGGCGTGGCGGGATGCTGGTGGTATTCGCCACAGGCACAGCGGTGCGTTTGAACTGACGCGCGCAGAATTCGACCGCCGTTCAAGCGGTCGAATACCCACGACAAACAGATTCAGATCGTTGTGGCTACCGGTGCGCCGGCAGTGGTTTTGGACAGCGCGTCCTGAAGTTTCTGTTCTTGTTCCGGAGACAGGGAGGTGCGCAGAACCTTGCCTTTGAAGTCCGAGTCTTCAAGTTCTTTCAGGACTTTTTCCGGCTGGAACTTGCGTAGCAGCACAAACAGGGCCGACGAATCGTTCGGGATGGTTTCGCTCAATGACTTGATAAACGAGTCATCGATCCCGTAATCGCTCAACGAGCCGGACAGTGCGCCGGTGCCAGCACCCAGTGCGCCACCAATGGCAAAGCCTGCCAGAGGGTTGAGGAACAGCAGCCCCACCAGTGCGCCCCACAGGCCGCCGGTGACCAGGCCGGAAGTAGCCCCCAGAGCTGTCAGGTTGACGCTTTGCTTTATATGGATCTTGCCTTCGGCATTGCGCACGACAATGACCGCATCTTCCAGCTCCACCAGGTGCTCTTTGCTCAGCGAAACCATCTTGGTGAGGGCGCGATCTGCTTTCTCGGTGTCTGAAAATCCCACTACGATTAAATCGGACATGTCTTTCATTCCTTGACGGTACAGGTCCAGCCCGGCGACAGGCTGAATTG
Organism: Pseudomonas sp.; assembly: GCA_044377555.1. GTDB lineage: Bacteria > Pseudomonadota > Gammaproteobacteria > Pseudomonadales > Pseudomonadaceae > Aquipseudomonas. The sequence continues at coordinate 3,508 of JBILYW010000138.1, read as the reverse complement.
AGGAGGAGTCTCTCAAGGCGTAACAATGCTTAAACGCCTTGGTGCGCAGTAATCAGGCCTTGCAAGCCTTCTGCGAGAAAGGAGCGTGGTCGCTAACCTTGAAACGGTCAAGTCGATGGGACATATCTCTTAACAAAGAGAAGGTTCAGCAAGGGGGGCAATGCTGTTTCAGGCGCGGGTATCGAATGAATTGAGGAGGGCTGGCTGGGCAGCCCTGATACTCAAGCCTAGGGCTGATACCTCACAGGCTTATGGCTGATCGTTTTTTTCCGGTGCATTCAATCCGGCCTGGATACGTTGGTAAATTTCTTCACGGTGTACGGCAACATCCTTCGGCGCGTTGATGCCGATTCTGACCTGTTGTCCGCTGACACCTAAAATAGTGATCGTAATATCGTCACCGATGTTTATGCTTTCACCAACTTTACGGGTGAGTATCAGCATTTTTTTCTCCTTGATGGCTTTGTAAGGCACGTCTCTGAGACGGTGCGGCTTCGGTCATGACTACAGAATACTGCTTAGTGCGTATAAATGCGCCGCTCATTACAGACGACATGGCCAGAGGATTGATTCCCTGCAAGGGGAAAATTCTGGCGTCTGAGCCTTAAATTGGGGCGCATCGGATTTGTTCAAGGAGAGCAAAGGCCGTTGTCCCAGTGATAAAATCAACCCATTCAAACAGACAGGGGAAACGCAGTGCGTAAAGTCATCGTGATGACGGCAATTTTGGCCTTGACGGCTTGCGGTCAGGAGTCTAACGATAAAATCCAGCGGGCTAAAGCAGCTTCTGAATCAACAGTGGCCCAGGCGCCGGTTGCTCAATGGGCGCTGGAGATCACCGAGGGTCAGAGAGCAACAATTACTGACACCACCGGAAGGCTTCTTGACAACGGTTTCACCCCTTACATTTTCGAAAACGCCGGTGTTCAGCACTTCTTGATCGGACCGTTTGCCTCTGAGGCTCAAGCGCTTGAAGCGCAGGCAAAAATGAAGCTCAAGCCAAAACTCGACGGCATCGAAACCAACGTGATTGAACTACCCGCCGCGAATTAATCCGGTACAGCGTCGCGTAGTTGCCTAAGCGTAGCCGCAACAGGCGATATTCGACGCATTGTGCTGGAAATATTTGCTCACTCGACGGACCTCGAAGAAGCACGACGGCAAGGGCAATAGCCATGAGCAATCACAAGATCGAAATTCGGCGCAGCAATGTCGAAAAAATCCTCCTCGGCGCCGAAAAGATTTTTGCTGAAAAGGGCTTTGCCGGAACGGCAATGGCGGACATTGCAGCAGAAGTCCGGTTGCCACGCTCCAACCTGCACTACTACTTCAGCACCAAGACCGAGCTGTACAGTGCTGTGTTGCTCGGGCTGCTCGAGGTCTGGAAGCAGGATGCGCTGTGCTTCGAAACCTACGACGACCCGCGTCTGGTGCTCAGCAGCTACATCCGCGCCAAAATGAACCACTCGCGTACACGGCCATTTGGCTCGAAAGTCTGGGCCAATGAATTGATCCATGGCGCCCCGACCCTGGGTCAGGCGCTGGATGCCAGCCTGTATGACTGGGCGAAGATGAAAGAGGCCAAAATCCGCCAATGGGTGCAGGACAAGCGGATCTTGCCGGTAGAGCCGTCCAGCCTGTTGTACATGATCTGGGCCTCAACCCAGCATTACGCCGACTTCGACCATCAGGTGACGATCATCAACGATCATCAGCCATTGTCCGATATCCAGTTTGAACGGGCGGTGCAGACGGTTACCAGCATCATCCTGCGGGGGATAGGGCTGGAGCCGTAGATCAAACAACTACACGTTCCGTGGGAGCGGGCTTGCTCGCGATGCAGTCAACTCGGTCTGTCTGAATGACCGCGGTGATGTCATCGCGAGCAAGCCCGCTCCCACGTTGTTGTGTGGCTTGGTTAAAACCCTACGAAGCCACCCGGTACGGGTTGCGCGGATCATGGTTCCAGTCCAGGAACGGCAGGCCATTGTTATGCGGCACCATCTCGATGCAGTCCTCCACCGGGCACGTGATTTGGCAGAGGTTGCAGCCTACGCATTCGTCGTCGATCACTTCATACCGGTGTGTTCCGTCGGGCTGCTTCAGGCTGGCAATGGCCTGGTGCGAAGTGTCCTCGCACGCAATGTGGCAGCGCCCGCAGCCAATACAGGCCTCTTGGTCGATTTTGGCGATTACCTGATAGTTGATATCCAGATACTTCCAGTCGGTGGTGTTGCCTACAGCCCGGCCAGAAAAGTCGTCCAGGCAGGTATAGCCTTGGCTGTCCATCCAGCGCGACAAACCGTCCTTCATCTCATCAACTATCCGAAACCCATGGAGCATGGCGGCGGTGCATACCTGAACCGAGCCACAGCCCAGGGCAATGAATTCCGCTGCGTCGCGCCAGCTGCCAATGCCGCCAATCCCGCTGATCGGCAAGCCTTTGGTCAACGGATCACGGGCGATTTCGGCCACCATGTTCAGCGCAATCGGCTTGACTGCGGACCCGCAATAACCACCGTGCGTGCTCTGGCTGCCCACTGTCGGTAACGCCACCATGCGCTCAAGATCGACGCTGGTGATGGAATTGATGGTGTTGATCAACGACACCGCATCGGCCCCGCCGCGGTGTGCTGCGCGGGCACTGAGGCGCACGTCGGTGATGTTGGGCGTCAGCTTGACGATCACCGGCAGCGAGCAATAGGTCTTGCACCAGCGCGTCACCATCTCGACGTATTCAGGTACCTGACCCACCGCCGCCCCCATGCCGCGTTCCGGCATGCCGTGGGGGCAGCCGAAATTCAGCTCGATGCCATCGGCGCCCGTAGCCTCCACCAGCGGCAGGATGAACTTCCAGGCCGCTTCTTCGCAAGGCACCATCAACGACACAATCAGCGCCCGGTCCGGCCAGTCCTTTTTGACCTGGGTAATTTCCCGCAGGTTGATTTCCAGGGAGCGGTCGGTAATCAGTTCGATATTGTTGATACCCATGACTTCGCGGTTAGGTCCGAAATGCGCCGAGTAGCGCGAGGACACGTTGACCGCGGCCGGGTCTTCACCCAGGGTTTTCCAGACCACGCCGCCCCAGCCCGCCTCATAGGCACGCACCACGTTGTAGGCCTTGTCGGTGGGTGGCGCAGACGCGAGCCAGAAAGGGTTGGGCGATTTGATACCGGCGAAAACAATCGAGAGATCGGCCATTTACGCGGCCTCCTGATTCAGTTGGGCATGAATGGCTTCTGCGGCCAGTTTTCCGTGCTGCACGGCTTGTACGGTCAGGTCTTGACCCAGGGAGGTGCAATCGCCCCCGGCATAGACCCCGGGGACGCTGGTGCGCAGCTGATCGTCAACCTCGATCCGGTCGCCGACCCGCTTGAGTGACTGGGCCAGCGGATCGCTCAGCGCAGCCTCATCAAAGGTCTGGCCGATGGCTTTGAACACCGCATCAGCTGCCAGCTCGAAGGACTCGCCGGTGTTCATCAGGCGCCCGCCTTCCAGGCGGGTGCGG
>JBILYW010000136.1:0-7623 GCA_044377555.1 Pseudomonas sp. | reverse complement strand
ATCGAGCTGGACGAACCCTGGCGGGTCCGTGAGCGAAGTGTGCTGGTGCGTGACCTGCAAGCGCTGCCCACGGTGACCCGGGCCCTGATCAACAACCTGCTGGCACATCACAAGAGCGCAGAGCCACAGACTTGAACACGCCGGTACGGCTGCCCCGAAGCGCAGCAGCCCGGATCGGAGTCGCTGCAGGTAACGGATCAGAAACGGTAGGTAATCGACGAACCAAAACCGCTGGCGCTGTTCCTGAAGCTGGAGCTGTAAGCCCCCTTGGTGGCTGAGCTGTCGTTTATCTTGACGCTCTCTTCCCACAGGTAGGAGTAGGCCAGATCGACCGTGATATTACTGACCGGCGTCCAGCCGGCACCAAAGCTGATGGCCGTGCGGTCCCCGGTTGGAATGCGGGGTGAGCGGTTGGTGTTGTTGGTCGGCGACTGGTCGACCGACAGACCTGTGCGCAGTACCCACTTGGCGTTCAGCTGATACGCGGCACCGATGGCGTGGGCCCAGGTGTCATGCCAGTTCTGTTCTTCGGTGATGGTATTCAGCGAGCCCCCCAGGCGCGGGCTGACACCGCTGTTCTCGACGGTGATGTCCTTCAGGCGGCTCCAGCGTGTCCAGGTACTGCCCATGTACAGGGTCCAGTCATCATTGAGCTGATGAGTGACCGAGAAGTCCACCGACTCCGGGGTGTCCAGATCCAGCCTGGCATCGTAGCTCTGCCCGCTCAGGCCCAGCAGGCCGAACGTGCCGCCGGTGACCTTGGTGTCGCCCTTGAGGTGATAGCTGACCCTGGAGTGGTACGTCAGGCCCACACGCGTCCGGTCAGTGGCCTGCACCAGAATGCCGGCATTGAAACCGAAGGCAGTGTCATCGCCCTTGATCTTCACCTTGCCGTCGTTGCTGCCAGGGGTGAGCGCGTTTGGCACCTGCGAAGTCAATTCGCCGTCGATGCGGTTGATGGTCGGGCCAAAGCCGATAGACACCTTGTCGTTAAAGGCGTAGCTGACCGTTGGCTGGAACGTCATCACCCGGATCAGGCTTTTGTTGGCGAAATAACGACCGGCAAAACCGCTGTCATAGTCGGTGATCAAACCGTAGGGCACGTAGAAACCGACGCCGAAGGCCCAGTGCTCATCTATCGGTTTGACGTAGTAGCCCATGGGCACCGCAGTGAGCGGAACCATATCGCCGTCTTCCTTGCCGCCGAAGGTACTGCGGGTGTGGCTGATATCGGATTTCGCGACGAGGACAGCAGCCCCCCCGCTGACCTGTTCCTGCTTCAGGCGCGCCATGCCGGCAGGGTTGCCATACACGGTGCTGGCGTCATCGGCAGAGGACGATCGGCCTGCGAAACCGGTACCCATCCCGCTGATGCTTTGTTCATTAATAGCAAGACCGCTGGCCAGTAGCGGTGAAGACGAAAGTGCAACGGCAAGCGCAAGGCCGGTCTTGGGCAATACTTTTTTCATTATTAGAGTTTCCTGTGATCAACGGGGGCGGAAACTACCAATTTTTTTATCATCGCGCCACAGACTGTTATCTATAAACAAACTTAAACATGTAGGACAATTCTACAAGACGAGCATCTTATTCAGATCGCAAATACCGGGTAATCCGCGCGGCCCATTGAACCTGACTTTTTAAACACTTCATGCATTCTTATTCGCTGTAACAAACCCACTTTCAAGTTGCCGGAACACTCACAACGCTGGCTGACCCAAGGCTTTGAAGACGGCGCCTCCAGCCCTCTGCCTTCGCCAAAACATACTTCAGCAAATACACAAGCCTGTGGAGTTTGGCCTGCATATAAGTCAGGGCCTGGAATATCCAGTGCATCGCTAATACTTTAAACATGACCGCCCTTCTTACTTCTCCTGAACATGACACTGCGCCACTTATCACGTTCACTATTCCTTTGTCATTCGCCCTTCACCGCCTTGTGCTATTCGCCCTCGAATCTGCACGGCCGGCAAGATACCCGCCGAATGCAAAAGCTGTAACACAGTCAATCAGCGTGCCTGCGAATTTGTTGTTACAACAGCACCAAAAAACCACTTCACTGGTGGCCCGCACCATGACTCAGAAATCCCGAGCCCATTCATCGAACGCCTGGTACTGGATGGGCAAGCTCACACCCCCTCAGGCCTTGCCGACCTCAGTCCCGCGCGAAGCCTTGCTGACATCCATGAAGGCCAACGCACAGGTTCCGCTGACGCTGTTGACCGCTCCGGCCGGCTACGGCAAAACCACTTTGCTGATGCAGTGGCACGCGGTATTGCAGCAGCAAACACCCGAGGCGGTAGTGGCCTGGTTGTCGCTGGATGAAGCTGATGCCGAACCGAACCGCTTCCTGGCCTACCTGATTCTGGCCCTGGACCATGCCGGCATTGAACTGACGCACCTGCCACGCCTGGCCATCTTGCAAACACTGGATGTACAGCCGCAACGGACAATGCATAACTTGTTGCAGGCACTTGCCCGGGAGAACCGTTCAATCACCCTGTTACTGGATGACTATCACCTCGCGGCCAGCCCTGAGGTGGGTGCCATTCTGGGCCACCTGCTGGAACAGGCAGCACCGTGGCTGCACTGGGTGATTGCCAGCCGGACCTGCCCGGACTGGCCACTGTCACGCTGGAAAGCCATGGGCCGGGTACACGAAGTCAATGCCCGGGACTTGACCCTGTCCCTCCAGGAAGCCCGCGGCATCCTCGGCGATGAGCTGGACGCCAACGATTTGTCGCGGGTACACGCGGCCACCGAAGGCTGGGCCGTGGCGGTTCAACTGGCACGGCTGTGGCGTACCGGCAACGATGGGGCGATCTACGGCTTGAGCGCCTTCTCCGGCGGTGTGGCCGATGTCGCCAATTACCTCACCACACACATATTCACGAGCTTGTCCGGGGACTGCCAGTCACTGCTGCTGCAAACCTCCCTGTTGCAACGCTTCAACGCCGATCTGGCAGATGCGGTGCGTGGCCGTCATGACAGTGCCGAGCACTTGAGGCAACTTGCCCACCTCGATACGTTACTGATCCCGCTGGACCCCGAGCACCAATGGTTCCGCTATCACGCCCTTCTGCGTGATTTTCTGCGGCTGCGGGTCGACAGCCAGCAGGCCCGCACCATCCATCGCGCCGCTGCACACTGGCTGGCGCAGCAGAAAGACTGGAGCCAGGCCGTCCACCATGCACTCAAGGCTCAAGACATCCCCCTGGGGGTGAGCCTGGTGGTCAGCGCAGGTGGCTGGGAGCTCGTGCTGCACCATGGCATTCGCTACGCCCAAAGCCTGCTGGGCCAGTTCGATGCAGCCACTTGCAACACTCAGCCTGATCTCTTGCTGCTCCAGGCCTATCTGCACGCCAAGCTGGGCGATCACCTGCTGTCGACCCAACTGCTGCATCGTGCCCGCAGTGCGGTGGCCGGGGACGCTAGGCTGACTAGGGATTTCCACGTCATCCAGACTTTGGCGAATGCCTATCAGGACTGTTTTGAGCATCTCGATGCCGAAAGCCTGACCTTGCACAGCAGCCCATACCCGCTGGAGCAGACCCTCGGACAAGCCACGCTGGAGTGCGTGCATGCCCTGGCGGCCCTGACTCGCGGCGACATGGCGCTAAGCCTTCGCACCATCAGGGATGCGCACGTCAAGATGCGGGTAATCGCCAGCCCACGCGGCGAGAACTATTGCCGTATCCACGAGGCACAAGCGCTGGCCCTTTCAGGGTGCATCGACGACGCTGCTCATCTGCTTGAAGAGGCCCTGGCATTCGCCAGCAACCACTTTGGCCAGGAGAGTTCGTTGTGGGCACTGGCGGGCTGCTTCAAGGCCCGGCTTCTGTACTGGCAAGGTGAATGGGCGCAGACCCGGCCCTGGCTCGAAGAAGGCTGGGCGACGCTGGACCATGCCGATGGCTGGCTGGATGTGGTTGCGGTAACGGCTGAGGTGGAGTGGCGCACCCGGTTGCGCAGCCACGGGCTGCAGGCCGCATTGCTGGAACTGGACCATGTGGCGGGCCTGGCAAAGGCCCGTCAATGGCCACGACTGTCCGGCCTGGTGCAAGCCTGGCGTGTAGATGCACTGGTGCAGGGCGGGCAACTGCCCTCCGCCCGCCAGGCCCTCTTGCAATCAGATCTGGAGAAGACCGCCAGGTGTACCGGGGACTGGCGCAGCCAGGAAGCCGCCACCCTGGCCTTGGCCCGGGTGCAGTTGCACAGCGGCGCCTCAGGGCCGGCGCTGTTACGCCTGCAACGTGCGGCTGCCGAGATGGAGACTAAAGGCCTGCTGCTGCCTGCCTGGCGCCTGAAACTGATGGCTTTGGCCGCTCGCAGCAAGGCTCGGACACTTGAACCCGAGGACACCGCGCAGGCCTTGGCCCCGGTCATGCAACATGCCCTGCCGGGCCTGCTGCTGGAAGTCGGCCCGGTACTGCTCCCCGCATTGTCAGGCTACCCGCAGCCGTCACCCATGCTTGCCACGATCATCAAGCGGCTGCGAGGCTGGCGGGCACACCCGATACCCGCACGGACAACGCTGAGTGCAAAGGAGACCCAGGTACTGGGCCTGCTCGCCAGCGGGCAATCCAACAAGTCCATTGCCCTCGCACTGGATATCTCCGAAAACACGGTGAAGTTCCACCTCAAGCACCTGTTCGCCAAGCTCGGGGTGGACAACCGCACCGCAGCCGCCAGCGCGGCACTACGCCAGGGGCATCTGAGGCAATAACCTACCCGACCGGGTAGGCGCAATGCTTGATCGCCCTGCTTACTACCCTTGCCTCCTGTAGCACCCCATCCCGCGTACTGCCTAGCATCGTGACCATCAGCAAAGATGGTCGCGATGGCGGCCATCTCCGGCTCCGTGCAAGAACAACAACGTCCAGGAGATGCACTGTGCAACCAAGCCGCAAAACCGTGCGCGTGGCCACCGATGTGGGTGGCACCTTTACCGACCTGGTCTATTTCGAACACGACCCGGCCACCGGTCAGCAAACATTGCGCAGCGCCAAGGTGGATACAACGCCACCGAACTTTGCCCAAGGCATCCTCAATGTCATCAAAAAGGCCCGGGTGGTGCTGTCAGAGGTCGACTTTCTTGCCCACGGCACAACGGTAGTGATCAATGCGCTGACTGAACGCCGTGGCGTCAAGACCGCGCTGATCACCACCGCCGGCTTTCGCGACATCCTCGAAATCGCCCGGGCCAACCGCCCCGACTACTTCAACTTGAAGTGGGCCAAACCGGCGCCCTTTGTACCGCGCTATCTGCGCCGGGAGATCCCGGGGCGCCTGCACACCGACGGCCACGAGCGCGAGCCGTTGGTGCTGGACGAACTGCCCGCGATGATCACGGACTTTAAAGCCGATGGTGTGCAAGCCATCGCCATCTGCCTGCTCCACGCCTATGCCAACCCCTGCCACGAACAGGCCGTACTGGCCGAGGTCAAGCGCCTGTGGCCGCAAGTATCGGTGGTTGCCTCGCACCAGATCACCCGCGAATGGCGGGAGTACGAACGCTCCAGCACCACCGTGCTGTCGGCGTATGTGCAACCGATCGCCGCGCGTTACCTGGATGAACTGGAGGCCGGCCTCTGCAGCGGCGGTTACCGGGCGCCGCTGTACATCATGCAATCCAATTGCGGAGTCGACAGCGTTGCCCATGCGCGGGACATCCCCATCACCATGGTCGAGTCCGGGCCGGCCAGCGGCTTCTGGGCGGCCGCCGAGCTGGGCCGGTTGATCGACGAACCGAACCTGCTGGGCCTGGACATCGGCGGCACCACCGCCAAGTGCGCGCTGATCCGTAACGGCCAGGTCTCGATCAAGACCGACTACTGGATCGAGCGCGACCGGGTCAATGCCGGTTACCCGATCATGGTGCCGGTGGTGGACCTGGTGGAAATCGGCAACGGCGGCGGCTCCATCGCCTGGGTCGATGCCTTCGACAAACTGCATGTCGGCCCGCAGTCCGCTGGCGCCCTGCCCGGCCCGGCCGCCTATGGCCATGGCGGCACCGACATCACCACCACCGATGCCAACCTGGCCCTGGGCCGGATCAATCCGCAGTACTTCTGTGGCGGCGAAGTGATTGCCGATCTCAAGGCCCTCGATCGCGGTTTCAGTGCCCTGAGCGAGCGCTTACAACTGCCCCCCCATGAGGTCGCACGGGGGGTGGTGCGCCTGGCCAACAACAATATGGTCAACGCCCTGAAACTGGTGTCGCTGAGCCGTGGCCATGACCCGCGCGAGCTGACCCTGATGGCCTTCGGCGGTGGCGGTGCCCTGCATGCGGTCGCGCTGGCCCAGGAACTGGGGGTCAGGAAGGTCATAGTGCCGCGTGCGGCCGCGGTCTTTTCAGCATGGGGCATGACGCTCTCGGACCTGCGCCGCGACCTGTTCGTCAACCGCTTCGTCGAGACCTCGCAACCCCAGGCAATTACCCGGGCTCAGGCGTTCCTCGACGAGCTGATGACCTCGGCCCGCGAGCAGTTCGTGGCCCAAGCCGTACCCCCGGAGCGGGTTGAACTGCACGTGCATTGCAAGCTGCGCTATCAGAACCAGGAGCATTCGGTGGAGGTGCCATTGAACGCCGATGAGCTGCTCGACCGCGACTGGGTGCAAATCGCACAGCGCTTTCACACCCTCTACGAGCTGCATTACACCTACCGCCTGGATGCGCCGCTGGAAATCGTCGGTTTCCATCTGGCAGCCATCGCTCAAATCGACAAGTGGGTCCCCAAGGCGCTGCCCACAAGCGGGCGCACGCTGGAAGCCGCGAGCAAGGGCCGGCGGCAGGTGGACTACGCCACTGACGGTCTGCATGACGCGGCCATCTACGACTACGCGCTACTTGAGCCGGGCATGAATTTTGACGGCCCGGCGGTTATCGAAGACGCCGGCACCACTGTGCTCGTCCACCCGTACAACCAGGTTTGCGTCGACGCCCTGGGCAACCTGCACATCATGATTAACGGATGACCGGAGCCGCGCCATGCATACCCTCGACATCTTCACCCGCGACATCATCCAGAACTCACTGCAGGCCATTGCCGACGAGATGTTCGCCGCCATGCGCAAGGCGGCGATGAGCCCGGTTATTTATGAGGTGCTGGACATGGGCACCGGCATCACCGACGCCGACGGCGAGATCGCCAGCTCCGGTGCCGGCATCCCGGCCTTTGTCGGGGTGCTGGACAAGGCGGTCAAACAGATCCTGCTCCAGCATCCCGGCCCCGGCGACATCGAAGACGGCGACGTGTTCATCTGCAACGATCCCCATAGCGGCGCAGTGACCCACCTCAACGATGTGGTGCTGGCGATGCCCGTGTTCGCCGAGGGACGGCGCGTGGCCTGGACCGCCAACATCGCCCACTGGAACGACGTCGGCGGCATGGTGCCCGGGTCGCTGTCGACCCAGGCCAGCGATATTTTCCAGGAAGGCCTGCGCCTGTACCCGGTCAAGCTGATCAGCCGCGGCCAGCCGATCCGCTCGGTATTGCAGATCCTGCGCGCCAACACGCGCATGCCGGACTTCATGGAAGGCGACCTGTGGGCCGGGGTGGCGGCGGTGCGCGGCGGGGCCTTGCGCCTGCGCGAATTGACCGCCAAATACGGCACTGATCT
>JBILYW010000137.1:0-7623 GCA_044377555.1 Pseudomonas sp. | reverse complement strand
CTGGACGCGCCGTTCGCAGCCCCACAGCAAGCGTGAAGATCAGTGGGCAGGAACCTGATTCGAGAATATCCTGTCCAACACCCGCAGCCCGTGAACATCCGCCACTGCCGGATGCGTCACGGGCATTGTTTCAATGCACCTTGCACCCGTTTGCGTGACATTGAACAGTCACCCCACTTTCCAGGATCACTGAACCATGCTTAAAAAAATTGCACTTGCCGCTGGCGCCATGCTGTTTGCTGCCAACCTGATGGCTGCCGACACTTCCAAGGCGCCTCATGTCGTGCTGGACACCAGCTTCGGCAAGATCGAAATCGAGCTGGACCCGGTCAAGGCGCCGATCAGCACTGACAACTTTCTGAAGTATGTGGACAGCGGTTTTTACAACAACACCATTTTCCACCGTGTGATCCCGGGTTTTATGGTGCAAGGCGGCGGCTTCACCCAGCAAATGGTGCAAAAACCGACCCGCGACCCGATCAAGAACGAAGCCAGCAACGGCCTGCATAACGTTCGCGGCACCCTGTCGATGGCCCGTACGTCCAACCCGAACTCGGCCACCAGCCAGTTCTTTATCAACGTGGCTGACAATGCATTCCTGGATCCGGGCCGTGACGCTGGCTACGCCGTATTCGCCAAGGTGGTGAATGGCATGGACGTGGTTGACCAGATCGTCAACTCGCAAACCACCACCAAACAGGGCATGCAGAATGTGCCAATCGACCCGGTGCTGATCAAGTCGGCCAAACGCGTCGACTGACAGGCTCAATCATGCAGGAAGCATTGATTGGCAAAAGTCAGGCCTTGTAGCCGCTGGCGCAGCCTGCGCCAGTGGCTACAGAGCTTTGCTGCACCGGTCACACCACTAAAGGAGAGCCCGCATAGCGGGCGTCAGTGCCCATGCTTTATCGTCGTTTCGAACAACTGATCGATATTTTCCGCGAAGCCCCCACCGCAGCCCCTCCCAGTACTGTCTGGGCGTTTTATCTCTACTACCTGCGTCAGGTCTGGCCCATGTTTGCCGCCTTGCTGGTGGTCGGGCTGATCGCGGCACTGATCGAGGTATCGCTGTTCAGCTATCTGAGCACGCTGATCGACCTGACCCAGGGCACACCCAATACCGACTTCTTCAAGGTACACAGCAGCGAGCTGATCTGGATGGCTGTTGTCGCACTGGTCATACGGCCCGTATTCTTCGGCCTGCACGATTTGCTGGTGCATCAGACCCTGAGCCCGAGCATGACCAGCATGATTCGCTGGCAGAACCACCGCTACGTGCTCAAACAAAGCCTCAACTTCTTCCAGAACGACTTCGCCGGGCGCATCGCCCAGCGCATCATGCAAACCGGCAACTCCCTGCGCGACTCGGCCGTGCAGGCGGTAGACGCCCTGTGGCACGTATTGATCTATGCCATCAGTTCGCTGGTGCTGTTTGCCGAAGCCGACTGGCGCCTGATGATCCCATTGCTGATCTGGATCGCGTGCTACGTCGGCGCCTTGTACTACTTCGTACCCCGGGTCAAGGAACGCTCCGTGGTGTCTTCGGATGCGCGCTCCAAACTGATGGGACGCATTGTTGACGGCTACACCAACATCACCACCCTCAAGCTGTTCGCCCACACCAACTTCGAGCAACAGTACGCCCGCGAAGCCATTATCGAGCAAACCGAAAAAACCCAGCTGGCCGGCCGCGTCGTCACCAGCATGGACGTCACGATCACCACCATGAACGGTCTGTTGATCGTCGGCACCAGCGGCCTGGCACTGTGGCTGTGGAGCCAGTCGCTGATCAGCGTCGGCGCCATTGCCCTGGCCACCGGCCTGGTGATCCGTATCGTCAACATGTCCGGCTGGATCATGTGGGTGGTCAACGGCATTTTTGAAAACATCGGCATGGTGCAGGACGGCCTGCAAACCATTGCCCAGCCCGTGGCCGTCACCGACCGTGATCAGGCGCCACGCCTGGCCGTAACCCGTGGCGAAGTGCGCTTCGAACACGTTGATTTCCACTACGGCAAACACAGCGGGATCATCAGCGACCTCAACCTGGTGATCCGCCCCGGTGAAAAAATCGGTCTGATCGGCCCCTCGGGTGCCGGCAAGTCGACCCTGGTCAACCTGTTGTTGCGCCTTTACGACCTGCAAGGCGGACGTATCCTGATCGACGATCAGAACATCGCCGAAGTAACGCAAGAAAGCTTGCGCGAGCAAATCGGCATGATTACCCAGGACACTTCGCTGCTACACCGCTCGATCCGTGACAACCTGCTGTACGGCAAACCGGATGCGACCGACGAAGAACTCTGGGAAGCCGTGCGCAAGGCCCGTGCCGACGAGTTTATCCCGCTCCTGTCAGATGCCCAGGGGCGCACCGGTTTTGACGCCCATGTGGGCGAGCGCGGCGTCAAACTGTCCGGCGGTCAACGCCAGCGCATCGCCATTGCCCGCGTCCTGCTCAAGAACGCTCCGATCCTGATAATGGACGAAGCTACCTCGGCGCTGGACTCCGAAGTCGAGGCGGCGATCCAGGAAAGCCTCGAAACCCTGATGCAAGGCAAAACCGTGATAGCCATCGCCCACCGCCTTTCGACCATCGCCCGCATGGACCGTCTGGTGGTACTGGAAAAAGGCCATATCGCAGAAACCGGAACCCACAGTGAACTGCTGGCCAGGGGCGGGTTGTACTCACGTCTCTGGCAGCATCAGACAGGCGGTTTTGTAGGTATCGACTGACTCAAAAACAAAGCCACTGTAACGCTGTTGATACACAACGCCAGCGCCCGGTTTTAAAGGGCTCTGGCGTTTTTCATGGCACTGGAAAAAACCCGGACGGGTGCTGTACTAAAAGAAGGATTCGGGAGAGTTCTGTTGTTAACCGCAGGATGCTACGCCGTTTCAACTGCTCGATAGATTTTCATCTATCCGGGATCTTCCCATGACCTTGCTCAAACGTTCGGCAACTGAGTTGGTAGGTACTTTCTGGCTGGTTCTTGGAGGTTGTGGCAGCGCAGTACTCGCTGCAGCCTTCCCCAATGTAGGCATCGGACTGCTGGGGGTCGCACTGGCTTTTGGCCTTACCGTACTGACCATGGCATACGCTATCGGGCACATTTCCGGCTGTCACCTCAACCCTGCCGTGTCGTTCGGGCTGTGGGTGGGTGGGCGCTTCCCTGCAAAAGAGCTGCCCGCCTACATCGTGGCCCAGGTACTGGGGGGCATCATCGCCGCCACTCTGCTGTATTTCATTGCCAGCGGTAAACCCGGGTTCGATCTGGCTGCCAGCGGGCTGGCTGCCAATGGCTATGGCGAGCATTCCCCCGGCGGCTACTCAATGGTGTCAGGGCTGGTGTGCGAAGTGGTGATGACCGCGATGTTCATACTCATCATCATGGGTGCCACTGACAAACGCGCTCCGGCAGGCTTTGCGCCTATCGCCATCGGTTTGGCGCTGACGCTGATCCACCTGATATCGATCCCCGTGACCAACACCTCGGTCAACCCGGCACGCAGCATGGGCCCGGCCTTGATCGTCGGCGGCTGGGCGCTTCAACAGTTGTGGATGTTCTGGCTGGCACCACTGGTGGGCGCCGCCATTGGCGGGGTGACCTATCGATGGCTGGCCAAGGAAGAGAGCTGACCCACGAACCGGCGAGGATCAGGCCTGCCGGTAGGGCAGCGCCGACCTCGCCTCTTCGGCATACGCCAGCACACCAACCCGCTCGCGCTGCAGAAAATCACTGACGGCGGCCTTGAGGCCCTGATGGCGCAGGTAATGCCATGAGTGGGTGATCACCGGCTCAAAGCCGCGTATCAGCTTGTGCTCACCCTGAGCACCGGCATCGAAACGCTGGATACCCTGGGCAATGGCGTAATCCATGCCCTGGTAGAAACACGTCTCGAAATGCAGACGGTCAAACTCGCCCAGACAACCCCAGTAACGACCATACAGACTGCCGCCCCCGATCAGGCTGAACGCCATCGCGACCGGGGTTGAGCCCTGTTTGGCCAGCACGACGCGAATCGATTCGGGCATGCGTTCGGCCAGCAGGCTGAAAAACGCCCGCGTCAGGTACGGCGTTTGCCGGCGTACGGCGTAGGTATTGGCGTAGCAGGCATAGATAAAATCCCACTGCGCCTCGCTGACCTGCTGACCTTCGAGCCATTCAAACTCAAACCCCTGCCCGGCCACTTGTTCGCGCTCCTTGCGCATTTGCTTGCGCTTGCGCGAACTCAGCGCATCCAGAAAATCCTGAAAGTCGCGGTACTCGCGGTTCTGCCAATGGAACTGACACCCCAGCCGCTGCATCCAGCCAGGTTGCTGAGCCAGGGCGGTATCGGCAAGTGCATCGGTGAAATTGATATGTGCACTGGACAGCCCTTCTATCTCCAGATAACCGGGCAAGGCTGCCAGCAAATCAAGCCCGTCCTCGGCACGGGCGGCCAACAACCGGGGGCCGCTGACCGGGCTGAACGGTACGGCGGTCAACAGTTTGGGGTAGTACTCAATACCCGCACGCTCACACGCCTGCGCCCACTCGTGATCGAACACGTATTCGCCGTAGGAGTGCCATTTACGGTAACTGGGCAACGCCGCCCGCAGTTGCCCGTTCTCGTAATGCAGCAAGTGCTCGGGTTGCCAGCCGGAATGCGGCCCCAGGCTGGCGCTGTCCTCCAGCGCACTGAGAAAGGCATGACGCAAGAAAGGTTGGGCCACAGGCACCAGCGCATCCCACTCCAGAGCGGTGATGGCAGACAGGCTGTCCAGGCGTTGTAACGGCATTGAAAATCCCCGACCCACGGCATTTGAGCGCCGATGGTAGCACCGGAACCCGGGTGGGAGCTGACTCGCCAGCGATTGCTTGACCCCGGCAAGGCAAACAAGCCGCCGCGGGGTCATCGCTGGCAAGCCCTCTAGCTCAGGCTTTTCGCGGAATTGGCGACTGTCACAGAGTTGCTATCAGCCTGCCACTTTTCTGTCATATCCAGCCGCGATACTGGCGCCGCTTCTTAGAACACGGGGTTATGAGCTGACTGTTTGCCAACACACTCATGACACACCCAAGCCTCGTTAACGTGAGCCCGTAAAGGGCCGATTTTTTTGGGGTGGCTAGGGCCATCTCAGCACTGGGAGATTCATATGCGTCTTGTATCTACACGGGTTGCGGCGGGACTGTGTGGTGGCCTGGTAATGGCCATGAGCATTCCGGCCAGCGCTGCGGTCGATGCCAAACTGCTCGAAATGCTTAAAGCCAACGGTTCCATTTCGCCGGCGCAATACTCCGAGCTGCAAACCGAACTCGCCAGTGAGAATCAAGCCAAGCAAGAAGCTGTCGCCAATCAGGTGAAGAAATCTGACCTGACCGCCTTCGAACAGAAAGTGGCCTGGGCAGCCAAAACCGAACTCAAGGGGGATGTACGGGTTCGTCACGAAAACATCAAGATCGACGGCGAGTCCGATGGCAAGAACAAGGACCGTCAGCGTATTCGAGCCCGCCTGGGCGCCTACACCGAAATCAACCCGCAAGTGAACACCGGTATCCGTATCGCCACTGGCGGCGGCGACGATGCGCGCTCCACCAACCAGGACCTGGACAACTACTTCGACAAGAAGCAGCTGTGGCTGGACATGGCCTTCATCGACTACCACCCGACTGCCGTCAAGGACCTGCACCTGATCGCCGGCAAGATGGCACAACCGTGGGTCAGCATGGGTGACGTGATCTGGGATAGCGATATCAACCCGGAAGGCCTGGCCGCCACTTACAAGCACAACCTGGGCAACAGCGGCGTCGAGATGTTCGGTAGCGCCGGTTACTACACCCTCAAGGACAACGTCGACGGCGACGGCGTGCAGTTCCGTCATGACTTGCGTCTGTACGCAGGTCAGCTGGGTGCAAAATTCGCCCCCACAGACAGCCTTAAAGTCACCTTGGGCGGTAGCGTTTACAGTTACGACAACGCCAAGGACAGCGCCTGCCCTACCACCGGGACCAAGACTACCCCTTGCGCCCTGGCAGTTAACGGCAATAGCACTGACGAGTTCCGTCTGTACGAAGGCTTCGGCCAGGTCGATATCGCCAACCTGCCTTTGCCACTGTCGTTGTACGGGCAATACGTACACAACGCAGCCACCGACAGCGATCAGGACAACGCCTGGCTGGTGGGCTTCAAGAGCAAGCTCGACGCATTCAGCCTGGACTACAACTACCGCGATATTCAGCGTAACGCCGTGGTCGGGGCCTTCACTGACTCTGACTTCGCCAACGGCACTACCGGTTCGCGCGGTCACAAGTTCAAAGTGGGTTACGAAATCGACAAGAACTTCGGTGTCGGCGTGACTTACTTCCTGACCAAGGCTGACTACGTAACGTCCACACAGAAAGATGCCAAGGCCAACACCTTGCAACTGGACCTGGAAGCCAAGTTCTAAAAACGGGTTACACCGAGTTTCACGCAACAAACAGAACGCTGAAGTCATTCAGCGTTCTGTGTCTCTGAAGCAGAGCCTGGGTGTCGTCGGCCCCCTTCAAATCCACCGACGGCATCCTCGCTCATGCCCCGCCTTTAGCGTGATCGCTCACGCATCATCCGCTCAACCGTTTGCTCAAGATCTGTCGGCAGCGGTTCGGGAAGCTTTTTCAACGTGGCGCTCATCAAACGCATTTGCTTGATAAAACGTCGGCAGTTCGGACAAAACATCAGGTGATGACGCACCAACAGCCGCTCACGGAAACTCAGCTGGCCGTCCAGGTAGTCGCTTGAGCGTGCTACTTGCTGTTTGCAGGTCAACATTCACCGGTTTCCTCAAAATGCTCCACCGTGGCAAAGACTTTAAGCCTGGCTCGATGCACCAGCACTCGAGCATTAGAGAGCGATATCTCCAGTAAATTACAAATCTCCTCCAGCTCCAGCCCCTGGCGCTCGCGCAACAACAGCACACTGCTTTGCAACTGCGGCAGGCTGAGCAGCGTGTGCTCCAGGCATTCACGCAACTCATCTTCTGTGAGCAAGGCTTCAGGTGTGTCTTGATGCCAGGCAAACGGCGCCAGCAACCAGTGGCCATCGCCGCTGAACCGGTCGTCATCGATGGTGCCGTGGGGCGAGGGAAGATCGTCGAGCAATACTTCGCGGCGATTTTGCTTGTAGCGGTTTTTCGCCGAGTTGGCGGTGATGGTCAGCAGCCAGGTTTTGAGGCTGGAGCGACCTTCGAACCCGGCCAGGTTACGCACAACTGACAGCCATGCATCTTGCACCGCTTCGTCGGCATGGCGGCTGCCGACGATGGCATACGCCACTGCACGCATCGCACTTTGATAGGTAGTGACCAACTGGCGAAAAGCCTGTTGATCGCCGGCCAACAGGCTTTTGAGTAGTTCAGCGTCGTCAGCAGTTGCCATGGAGGCCTCAGCAATCGCCCCCTGCAGGAGCGGGCTTGCTCGCGATTCAGACAGCTCGGCTTAACTGGAAGACCGAGTTGGTGCCCTCACGAGCAAGCCCGCTCCTGCATGAAGCACGTTGTGTTTAGCGTTTACGCAAAATCACGCTGCCAATCGAATAGCCTGCACCGAACGAGCTGAGCACTGCCAGCGCACCGCTTGGCAGATCGTCCTGGTACTTGTGGAA
>JBILYW010000135.1:0-7631 GCA_044377555.1 Pseudomonas sp. | reverse complement strand
CACTTGCGTAACTTGCAACCGCAATGGGCGCTGGAACCCGATGCGCCGTGACTTCCAATAAGCAATGGAAAACACAGGTAAACCGATGGAGAAAAACGCTCTTGAGAACCGAATCAATTGCATCACCCACCGCCCATCCCTCTGGTGACATTACTCATATTGCCCCCTCAGCGCCTGCTCAACACCTGGCCAGGGAGCAGTTCTACAAAACTGGCTGTGGCGCTGTCAGTCTGCTGTGTGCCGCAAAAGAGCTGGGAGTAACACATTTACCGGCATACCGTGGCTCACTGTCGGAACGAAAGGGCATCAATACACTAGAGCTGAACTTACGCTGCGAAACTGACTTATTGAAAATAACCAGCGGCAGTACCACCTATCCAAAACAACAAAGTGACATGGATCTGGTGGGCTTCACGATGCCAGATGGCATTGTCATAGCCGCCAGGATGCTCGGGCTTGATGTAAGAGCAGAGGAAAACCCGGGAGTATTTTCAAAAGCGCTGAACTGGATTTACCCGGATGCCCGAATGAAACTTTCCGGCATGGGCTGCCCCATAGAACACTGCCCCATAAAAATCGAACCCAACCAGATCAAGATTGAAGCACTGGCCGTTTCCATTGTCGGGGTTCCCGTTAGTTTGCATTGGGTGGTCCATAGAAGTGACGGCAGCTATATGAACCCGGATACGGGCACTAACCATAAGAACTTCGAACAATTGAATGCGGACGCCAAACAAGCCATCTGCAAAATGCTGGGATACTACAAAACCGGCATATCCCTCATTGTTTCCAGGCCTTCATAATCGGCCCATCAATTTAATATTCACCCGCAAGCCTCGATCCGTATTCGAGGCCCACAAACTCCCGCCCTGCAACCGCAGCGCATTGCGCGCAATGCTCAGGCCCAGGCCAAAACCGCCATCCCCGGGGCGCGACCCGTCCAGCCGGGTAAAGGGCGCGAAAATCCGCTCCAGCTCTTCGGGCGCCACGCCGCCGCCCTCGTCGTCGAGCCACAGGTGCCATTCGTCGCCTTCACGCTGGCCATTCAGACTGACGATGCCCCCTGGCGGCGAGTGGCGGATGGCGTTGCGCAAGATGTTCTCCATAGCCTGGGCCAGGCCATTGAGATGCCCGCGCACCCAGCAATCGGCGTCCACAAAACACGGCAACCGCGATTGCGCCCAGCCGCTTTCAAAACCGGCATTCTCGGTCAGCATCTCCCACAACGCCTGAACCTGAATGTCTTCCACGGGCAACTGCCCGCGCTCGGCATCCAGCCAGGCCAGTTGCAGGGTGTCTTCGACCAGCCGTTGCATGCCGTCAACTTCACGGCTCAAGCGCTCGCGCAGGGCTTCGAGATCCTGTTCGCTGTCACAGGCCACCCGCAAACGGCTCAAGGGCGTACGCAGTTCATGGGACAAGTCCCGGAGCAATTGCTGCTGTTGCGAGACCGTGCTTTGCAGGCGTTCGGACATTTGATCGAACGCCCGCGCCAGTTCGCCCAGCTCGTCCTGACGCCCGGTGGTCTGGCTCGACAGCCGGGCCCCCAACTGGTCGGCCCGCCACGCGTTGGCCTGTTCGCGCAAATGATTCAGCGGCACGATCAGCACGCGGTACAGGCCCACGCACAACAGCAGCGTCAGCAAGCCGGGGATCACGCCGTTAGTGACAATCCGCCACATTATCTGCGAGCGCCCCGGCATGAAACGCTGCGGCAACTCGATCACCAGACTGCCCGCCGACGGGTCCCTGGGGAATGGCACCTTGAGCCAGGGACGCGCCGTCTTGATGTGGCTGATGGGCCAGTCCAGACCGCGTAAAAAGGTCAATCGCTCATTTTCGCGGTCGCTCAACGGGTAGCTGCTCAGCGATTGCAAATCCTGGCCAATGACCCCTACCCAGCCGGGCTCTCTTTGCCCCATCGTCTGCAACCACTGGTCGACACCCGCTTGCTGGCCGGTCTCCCAGGCGTGCTCGGCCTCACCGGCATAGCGCACCAGCGTGGCGTGGGCCTGCTCCGACAAAAAGCCGGTGCGCTTGTCCATGTAACGACCCCAGGACCAACTGAGCCAGATCATCAGCAAACAGAAGACCACCAGCAGGCACGCCAGCTTCCAGAACACCGAATTTTTGCCGGGCACCCTACAAGGCATCGCTGGCACTCAGGACATAACCCTTGCCCCACACCGTGCGCACTTCGCGCTGGTGGTAGCCGATGGTTTTGAGTTTTCGCCGGATCTGGCTGATGTGCATGTCCAGGCTGCGGTCGTGGGCCGCATAGCCACGCTGCAGCACCTGCTGATAGAGGAAAGCCTTGCTGAGCACTTCGTCGGCACTGCGCTGCAGGGTATCGAGCAGGCGGTACTCGCTGCGGGTCAACCCCGCCCAAAGCTGTTCATGACACACGTCGCAGGTGTCTTCATCGAAATACAGCCCGGTGCCGGCCGCCGGCTGATCCTGCGGTACCCGGGCGCCTGGCATGCGATCCAGGGCCACGCGACGCAAGATGGCCTGGATGCGCACTCGCAGCTCGGCCATGCTGAACGGCTTGGGCAGGTAATCATCCGCTCCCAGCTGAAACCCGCTGATGCGGTCGGCCTCGGCACCCAGCGCGGACATCAGGATCACCGGCAAGGCATGGGTCCGGCGCAATTGCGTCAATACCTGCAGGCCGTTCATGCCGGGCAGCAGAATGTCCATCAGCACCACGTCAAAGTGTTCTTGCCGGGCCAGGGCCAAACCCTCCTGGCCGTTCTGGCACCAGATAACGTCAAACCCGCACCGCAGCAACTGCTCGTGCAGGTAGGCACCCAGGACAGGGTCGTCTTCAATGGTCAAAAGGCGCGACGGGCTAACAGGTACGGGATTCATTAGCGTCTGCAAGTCATTCTCAATCGGCGATTATTCAAGATTGAGCCACTGCGGGCAACCGGCGCAGGCTTTAACGGTGCCGATAAACCGAAATTGATGGCAAATTTACAAAGATTTGCCATGCACCATATGGCTACACTGCCACCTGGCCCGAGCGGGATGCCCGGGTCACTCTTAAAAGAATGCAGGGCTGGAGAGTTGCGTGCTTAAAAACCTCGGTATCAAAGGCCGCGTATTGCTGCTCACACTATTGCCCGTCAGCTTGATGACCTGCGTACTTGGCGGCTACTTCACCTGGCTGCAACAGTCCGAGCTGCAATCACAGTTGCTGCAACGCGGTGAGATGATCGCCGAGCAGCTCGCGCCCCTGGTAGCCCCTGCCATGGGCCGGCATGACACCGCACTGCTGGCGCGCATCGCCACCGAATCCCTGGAACAACAGGATGTGCGGGCCGTCGCGTTCCTCAACGCCAACCATGAGCCTCTCGCCCATGCCGGGCCGATCATGCTCAACCAGGCCCCCCTGGGGAGCAGCACGCACCTGCAACAACGCACCGACAACGATGCCACCCGCTATTTGCTGCCGGTGTTTGGCCGTCATCGCAACCTGGCCGGGGATGTGATCCCCAATGAAGCCCATCGCCTGCTGGGCTGGGTCGAGCTTGAGCTGTCCCACAACGGCATGCTGCTGCGCAGTTACCGCAACCTGTTTGCCAGCTTGCTGCTGATCGTCACCGGGCTGGTGCTGACCACCCTGCTGGCCCTGCGCATGAGTCGCACGATCAATGCCCCCATCGGTCATATCAAACAGGCCGTGGCGCAACTCAAGGACGGGCACCTTGAAACCCGCCTGCCGCCCTTGGGCAGTCATGAACTGGATGAGCTGGCGTCGGGCATCAACCGCATGGCCGAAACCCTGCAAAATGCCCAGGAAGAACTGCAACACAGTGTCGACCAGGCCACCGAAGACGTGCGCCAGAACCTGGAAACCATTGAAATCCAGAACCTGGAGCTCGACCTGGCCCGCAAGGAGGCCCTGGAAGCCAGCCGCATAAAGTCCGAATTCCTGGCCAACATGAGCCACGAAATCCGCACGCCGCTCAATGGCATCCTCGGGTTTACCCACTTGCTCCAGAAAAGCGAGCTGACTCCACGCCAGTTCGACTACCTCAATACCATCGAGAAATCGGCCGACAACCTGCTCGGGATCATCAACGAGATTCTCGACTTTTCGAAAATTGAAGCCGGCAAGCTGGTGCTCGACAGTATCCCGTTCAACCTGCGCGACCTGTTGCAGGACACCCTGACCATCCTCGCCCCTTCGGCCCACGACAAAGGGCTGGAGCTGGTCAGCCTGGTCTATCGAGACACCCCGCTGTCGCTGGTTGGCGACCCGCTGCGACTCAAGCAGATCCTCACCAACCTGGTCAACAACGCCATCAAGTTCACCCGCGAAGGCACCATTGCCGTGCGGGCCATGCTTGAAGACCAGGATGAAAACGAAACCGACGGCAGCGTGCAACTGCGTATCAGCGTGCAGGACACCGGCATCGGCCTGACCGCCCAGGATATCCGGGCACTGTTCCAGGCCTTCAGCCAGGCTGACAACTCGCTGTCCCGCCAACCCGGCGGTACCGGGCTGGGGCTGGTGATCTCCAAGCGACTGGTCGAGCAGATGGGCGGCGAAATCGGCGTTGAAAGCACACCGGGCGAAGGCTCGGTGTTCTGGATCAGCGTCAAGCTGCCCAAGGCCCGCGATGATGTCGAGGACCTGCCAGGTGCCCCGCTGCAGGGCCGTCGCGTGGCGATTCTGGAAAAACACGACCTGGCGCGCCAGGCCTTGCACCACCAGCTCGAAGACTGCGGGCTGGACGTGACGCCCTGCACCACCCTTGAGAACCTCACCAACTGCGTGACCGGCGCCCATCAGACTGCGCAGGCTATTGAGCTGGCGGTACTGGGGGTCACGGCCAATGACACCCCGCCCGAGCGCCTCAGCCAGCACATCTGGGACCTGGAGCACATGGGCTGCAAAGTGCTGGTGCTGTGCCCGACCACCGAGCAGGGCCTGTTCAACACCGCCGTGGCCAACCCCCACAGCCAGCTTCAGGCCAAACCTGCCTGCACCCGTAAATTGCGCCGGGCCCTGGCCGACCTGATCAACCCGCGCCAGCCCCGGGCCGAACCCGGCGAGCTGCTGGCCAGCCGGGCGCCGCGTATCCTGTGTGTCGATGACAACCCGGCCAACCTGCTGCTGGTGCAGACCCTGCTTGAAGGCATGGGCGCCAAAGTCACGGCCGTGGACAGCGGCTATGCCGCCATCGACGCGGTCAAGACCGAAGACTTCGATCTGGTCCTGATGGATGTACAGATGCCCGGCATGGACGGCCGCGAAACCACCGAAGTCCTGCGTCAGTGGGAAAGCGAACGTCACTGCACGCCGCTGCCGATTGTCGCGCTGACCGCCCACGCCATGGCCAACGAAAAACGTGCCCTGCTGCAAAGCGGCATGGATGACTACCTGACCAAACCGATCAGCGAACGCCAACTGGCCCAGGTGGTGCTGAAGTGGACGGGGCTGGCCTTGCGCAATCAGGTCAGCGAAAGCCACCACGAACCTGCCCGCCACAGCACCAAACTGCCCGTACTCGACCACGAAGAAGGCCTGCGCCTGGCCGCCGGCAAGCCGGACCTGGCCATAGACATGCTTGCCATGCTGCTGGCCTCCCTGGAAGCTGACCGCGAAGCCATCCAGCAGGCCCGCAACGCCAAGGACAACAATGCGCTGATCGAACGGGTCCACCGCATGCACGGCGCCACGCGCTACTGCGGCGTCCCGCAATTGCGCGCCGCCTGCCAGCGCAGCGAGACATTGCTCAAACAAGCCAGCCCCAACGCCGGCGCCGCCCTCGACGAACTGGACCTGGCCATCACCCGCCTGGCCAAAGAGGCACGCAGTAGCGCTTGAAATCGATAAATCTGTAGCCGCAGCCTCTTACCTCGTCAGCGGCTACACAGTTCAGGCCCACCCACCAAGGAAGCCCCATGCGCACGATTCTTTTCAGCAGCCAGACCTATGACCAGGACAGTTTCACCGCGGCCTCGCAACCCGACGGCAATGAGCTGCACTTTCAGCCGGCGCGCCTGACACTGGACACGGCAGCGCTGGCCCATGACTACGAAGTCGTCTGCCCCTTTATCAATGATGACCTGAGCGCTCCGGTGCTGGAGCAACTGGCCGCTGGCCGTACACAATTGATTGCCCTGCGCTCGGCCGGGTACAACCACGTGGACCTGCCTGCCGCCAAACGCCTGGGCCTGAGCGTGGTACGGGTGCCGGCGTACTCCCCCCACGCGGTGGCCGAACATGCCGTGGCCTTGATTCTGGCGCTTAACCGGCGCTTGCACCGCGCCTACAACCGCACCCGCGAGGGCGACTTCACCCTGCACGGGCTGACCGGTTTCGATCTGGTGGGCAAAACCGTGGGCGTGGTCGGCACCGGCCAGATTGGCGCGACGTTCGGCAAGATCATGGCCGGTTTCGGCTGCAAGCTGCTGTGCTTCGACCCGTATCCAAACGCCGATCTGCTGGCACTGGGCGCGCAGTACGTCAGCCTGCCCGAACTGCTGGCCGGCTCCCACATCATTTCCCTGCACTGCCCGCTGACCGCCGACAACAAGCACCTGATCAACAGCCGGTCGCTGGCGACGCTCAAACACGGCGCCATGCTGATCAACACCGGACGCGGCGCGCTGGTCGACACCCCGGCGCTGATCGATGCGCTGAAAAGCGGTCAATTGGGCTATCTGGGGCTGGATGTATATGAGGAAGAAGCCCAGCTGTTCTTCGAAGACCGCTCCGACCTGCCCTTGCAGGATGACGTGCTGGCGCGGTTACTGACCTTCCCCAACGTGATCATCACTGCACATCAGGCGTTTCTGACCCGCGAAGCGCTGAGTGCCATTGCCGGCACCACGCTGAACAATATCGAGGCCTGGAAAAACGGTACCCCGCAAAACCTCATTGAAGGTTGATCTTGGGGTTTGATGCCTGCGTGCTAGCATAGCGACTTATTTGGAGGACCCATGGTCGAACACGATTTTCGCTACAGCCTGCTTAACCCGCAGCACACCCTGATTGAATGCCGCGCCCTGGCGCCAGGCCTGTATCAAGTCACCGGTAACGGTGGCTCGATTCAAGCCGGCGACGTGCTGATTGTGTCCCTCAAGGGCAGCAAGAGCCTGTCCATGCGCCTGTCCGTCGACAAGGTCCGTCATCTGATCAACCCCCGCGGCCAGTGGGTTGCCGTCACCAAAGGGCCGGTTTTCGGCGAATTGGCGATTCATGAATGGCAGGTCAACTGCGACACGTGCGCCAAAGAGTTGAAGTTCGAGTTCGCGGTCGACGCCAAACTCGGCACCAAGGCGCAAAAACCTGCTGCCTCGGCGCGTATTGCCGAGCTGGGCTGGAGCACTGAAGGCAGCAAGCACGTGTGCCCGCAATGCCAAAAGGCTGCGCCATGAAACACCTGGCCCTGCTGGCATTGCTGGGCGCAAGCCTGGTCGGCTGCGCAGGTGATCCGGTCAAGTTGCAGCAGAACCACACCTACGTACTGGAGTGGATCGGCGAACGACCGTTGATCGACAACAGCCACCTGACCGTAACCCTGGACGATGCTGGCCGGGCCTATGGCAGTGGCGGTTGCAATCATTGGTTCGCGCCTTACACCCTGGACGGCAACACGCTGACCTTTGGTGGC
>JBILYW010000133.1:0-7660 GCA_044377555.1 Pseudomonas sp. | reverse complement strand
GGTCATCCACTACTCCATCGTCCCGGGCAACACCGTGGAAGTGGACGTGGCGGCCAAGGGCGGCGGTTCGGAAAACAAATCGAAGATGGCGATGCTCAACCCGTCCGACTCGATCGTCGACTGGGTCCTGAAAACCGTACCGACCATGGGCGCGGGCTGGTGCCCACCGGGCATGCTCGGCATCGGCATCGGCGGCACCGCTGAAAAAGCGGCAGTGATGGCCAAGGAAGTGTTGATGGAGTCCATCGACATTCACGACCTGATCAAGCGCGGTCCGTCCAGCCGCATCGAAGAGATGCGCATCGAGCTGTTCGAGAAGGTCAACCAGCTGGGCATCGGCGCCCAGGGCCTGGGCGGTCTGACCACCGTGCTCGACGTAAAAATCATGGACTACCCGACCCACGCAGCGTCCCTGCCGGTGTGCATGATCCCGAACTGCGCGGCCACCCGTCACGCGCACTTTGTGCTCGACGGTTCCGGCCCTGCCGAACTCGAAGCGCCGCCGCTGGATGCCTACCCGCAGATCGTCTGGGAAGCAGGCCCGTCGGCCCGCCGTGTCAACCTTGACACCCTGACCCCGGAAGACGTGCAAAGCTGGAAGCCGGGCGAGACTGTCCTGCTGAACGGCAAAATGCTCACCGGTCGTGACGCTGCGCACAAGCGCATGGTCGAAATGCTGAACAAGGGTGAAACCTTGCCGGTTGACCTCAAAGGCCGCTTCATCTACTACGTGGGCCCGGTTGATCCGGTGCGCGACGAAGTGGTTGGCCCTGCCGGCCCGACCACGGCCACGCGGATGGACAAGTTCACCCGCCAGATCCTCGATCAAACCGGCCTGCTGGGCATGATCGGCAAATCCGAGCGCGGCCCTACCGCTATCGAAGCGATCAAGGACCACAAGGCCGTGTACCTGATGGCTGTGGGCGGCGCTGCCTACCTGGTGGCTCAGGCCATCAAGAAGTCGCGCGTCGTAGCCTTTGCCGAACTGGGCATGGAAGCGATCTACGAGTTCGACGTTAAAGACATGCCAGTGACTGTGGCAGTCGACAGCAAAGGCGAGTCGGTGCACATCACCGGCCCGGCTATCTGGCAGAAGAAAATCAGCGACAGCCTGGCAGTTGAAGTGCAGTAAGCGCTTTTAAACGTCAGACATAAAAACGGCCGGGTTAATAACCCGGCCGTTTTTTTATGCATTGAGACAAGTCATCAGCTGCTTTGTGGGGGAGCGGGCTTGCTCGCGAAAGCCCTACCCCGACTTGCCTGACAGACCACGTTGCCCGCATCGCGAGCAAGCCCACTCCCACAACAGCCAAACCCGCCAGTCGCTTAAAACGCGTTACGGAAAATCTCCTCAATCTGCCCCTGATCTGCCTTGCGCGGATTGGTAAAGCCGCAGGCATCTTTCAGCGCATTGGTGGCCAGGATCGGGATGTCATCCAGCTTGGCCCCCAGATCTCGCAGACCGGCAGGGATTTCAACATCACGCGCCAGAGTACGAATCGCCGCGATGGCCGCCTGTGCGCCCTCCTCCGGGCTCAGACCCCGCACATCGGCGCCCAGCGCGTGTGCCACATCGGTCAAGCGGGACGCGCACACAGTGGCGTTAAAGGTTTGCACATGTGGCAGCAACACCGCGTTGCACACACCGTGTGGCAAGTCGTAGAAACCGCCCAACTGGTGCGCCATGGCGTGCACAAACCCGAGCGACGCATTGTTAAAAGCCATACCCGCCATGAACTGCGCGTAAGCCATGTTCTCGCGCGCTGTCAGGTCCTTGCCGTCGTTCACCGCCTGACGCAGGTTCTGACTGATCAGCTCCATCGCCTTGATTGCGCAGGCATCGGTAATCGGGTTGGCCGCCGTCGACACATAAGCCTCGATGGCGTGGGTCAGCGCATCCATACCCGTCGCCGCGGTCAGGCTTTTAGGCATGGCCACCATCAGTTCAGGGTCATTGACCGACAGCAGCGGCGTCACGTTGCGGTCGACAATGGCCATTTTTACGTGGCGCTCTTCGTCGGTAATGATGCAAAAACGCGTCATCTCACTGGCCGTACCGGCCGTGGTGTTGATCGAGACCAGTGGCAATTGCGGCTTGGCCGAGCGATCGACACCTTCGTAGTCACGGATATGCCCGCCATTGGTAGCGCACAATGCAATGCCCTTGGCGCAGTCATGGGGCGAACCACCGCCCAGCGACACAATAAAGTCGCAGTGATGTTGCTTGAGCACCACCAGCCCCGCCTCGACATTGCCAATGCTCGGGTTCGGCTTGGCGCCGTCAAAAACCACCGAGTCGATGTCCTGCAACGCGAGCTTTTCAGCGATCAGCGTCGCAACCCCCGCCCTGGCCAGCCCCGCGTCAGTCACGATCAATGCCTTGCGAAAACCATAATTGCGGATCGCATCCATGGCTTCATCCAGGCATCCGTTGCCCATGATATTTACGGCGGGAATAAAGAAAGTGCTAGTCATGTCGAGCCCTCTTGGCGGGTCATTGGCTAAGTCGGTTCCTACAGCTTCACCCAGACACACTTGAGCAATGTTGATCTGGCTCAACACTTGAGCGTGATAAAGTCCGCCACCGCCACTGCCTTGAGACGATTTTGCGATGACACCCTTCCAGGAATTTGATACCGAACTTGAAGACTGGAACGCATTAAGCGCCAGCACAGCGTGCAGCGGGCTGCTAGTAGGCAACGGTGCAAGCATGGCCGTGTGGCATGACTTTTATTACGACTCGCTGTTCGATAAAACCAAAAGCGTCGCCGAAAAACCCCTCAGCCAGACCGAACTCAGCGTGTTCGAGGCCCTGGGCACCCGCAACTTCGAGCACGTCCTGAGCGCCCTCAAAACTGCGAGCAAGGTCAACAAGGCGCTGGCCATCAACTCGGCTTCGCCACGCAAGCGCTATTACGCGATCAAGGAAGCGTTGATCAACAGCACCCAGGGCGTCCACATCCCCTGGCGCCTGATGCAACCCGAAACCCTGACCTGCTGGAATCAAGAGCTGGCGCGGTATGCCACGGTGTACTGCAGCAACTACGACTTGCTCGCGCCCTGGGCGGTGATGCAATCGCCCAAAGGCTTTAACGATTTGTTCGATACCCAGGGCTCCACCTTTGAGCCGGGCGCGGCGATGCGCAAAACCAAAGCCACCCGCGTGCTGTACCTGCACGGGGCTCTGCACCTGGTCAAAAACCAGGAAGGCAAGGCGCGCAAGATCACGGCCAATGAGCCCACCTTGTTAAGCAACTTCGCGATCAATCACTCGATCAGCGCACTGGATGACGTGCCGTTATTTGTCAGCGAAAGCACCAGCGAGGACAAACGCAAATCCATTCGCTACAGCGATTACCTGTCCTATTGCCATGAACAGTTGATGACTCATAAAGACGCGCTGTGCATCTTTGGCCACAGCCTGGGCGAACAAGACCGGCACCTGATCGATGCCCTGCAACAGGCGCCGCTCAAAACCCTGTGCATCTCGATCTACCCGCGCAGCGAAGCGTTCATCCGCTTCCAAAAAAACCACTACACGGCGCTATTTGCAGAGAAAAAGCTGACATTGCGCTTCTATAACTCGAAAACCCACCCATTGGGCTACACCCGTCATTCGGTGCCGGTCGAAGAGTAAGCCCTGGTAGTCGCTGCCGCAGGCTGCGAAGGGTAGTACAGCAACCCGTTGTCTTGGGTCCTCGCAGCCTCCAACAGCGACTACAAATGCGGCGGAAATACCCTACTTCACAACTTCTCTTTAACTACCGTCGTCGGTCCATTGTGTTTCACGCTTGCAATCCCTTTTTCCCGGGCGGCCTCGGAGGAATATTGCTCGCTGGTACCGATGATCTGGTGATTGGCGGCCTTGAGGTTGAAGTACGGCTTGCCGTCCTTGGCCTCCTTCCTGTCATAACGCTCGTCCAGCGGGCTGTTGGCCTGCACAGACGCAATCCCGTTCTTGGCTGCCGCCACCGTGGTGTACTGCTCACTCACCAAAATCGTTTCGGCATTCGCCGCCTTCAACACAAACCGAAATTGCCCGCTACTGGTTTTGCTCAATTCGTACCAACCAGACATTGCCTTTCTCCTGAGTGTTTAACGTGTTTGCTTCCCCCTCAGTAAAGCGTGCATGAGGCATTTATCCATTTATCCGCAGGAATTAGCCGGAGCCCGTCGTTTAGAGAGAGACAAATAGCAATGGTTCTCGATACCATTCGCGAATTATTGGCTGTACTGCCCCTCAAGGATTTCCATGTCCCGCCTCAAATCCGACCCATTGGTGGCTGAATCACTGCGCGAGTTCTACACGCAAATTCTGCACTTCCTGCGTAAACGCACTGACAACGCCAGCGACGCCGCTGACATGACGCAGGATGTGTTCACTCAATGGTTGGGTTATCAGGATCGGGCCAAGGTCGAGCAGCCACGGGCATTCCTGTTCCAGATGGCACGTAACCTGTTGCGCGACCACTGGCGGCGCCAGCAGGTGCGACAGGCCGTTCACAGCGAGCACGTCGAGAGTGAACCCGAGCCCTTGAGCGATGAGCGCTATGAACCAATGGCCGCAGCCCAACGCCTGCAGCGCCTGGAACAGCTCAAGGCGGTACTCGCCGAGCTCCCGCCCAGGCGCCGCGAAGCCCTGATGCTGCACCGCTTTGAAGGCTTGAGTCAGGCCCAGATTGCCCAGCGCATGGGGATCTCCGTCAGCATGGTCGAAAAGCACATTGCCTTCGCCTTGCAGCATTGCAAGCAACATTCAAATTTCGCCCTGCCCACCGCGCTTGCCCTGCTCTGCGCCCTGTTTTCGCTGAGCCTCGGCGCGCCGGTGTCGCTCCACCAGCAGTACGTCGCCACCCGGCCCCAGGGCACACAAACAGTCTTGCTGCCCGACGGCAGTACCCTGAGCGTCAATGCCAATACGCGGCTGCGCATCGACTTCGGCGCGTATCAACGCGATATCTATCTGGACAAGGGCCAGCTCTATATCGAGGTGGCCGCCAACAAAGAACAGCCGCTGGTGGTGCATGCCGGCGATGCGAGCATCCGGGTGGTCGGCACCGGGTTTGATGTGCGCCGCAGCCAGCACCAACTGGTGGTCAGCGTCGCCCACGGGCAAGTGGCGTTTATGCCGGATGCCAACACCTCAACGCTGATCAAAGCCCAACAACGCACCACTTACGATTACGCCAGGGCGTCCACTCAAGAGCAAAACCTCAGCCCCGGCGAAGTCGCTGACTGGCGCAGCGGGCACCTGTCCTTCCGCAATCGCGAACTGGCCAGCCTGGTGGACGAGCTTGATCTGTATCGCCCGGGGATGATTCAACTGGCCGAGGGTCCGCTGGGCCGCTACAAGGTCTCGGGCAACCTGGATGTCAACGACCCGATGGCGCTGGTCAAAGCCCTGCCCGCGCTGATCCCGGTAAAAACCGTGCTGCTGGATAACGGAAAAATCCGCATCGAACCGCGCTAAAAACATATGAGAATATTTTGCATTCGCATATGTGGTTTTTTCAGCCCGCCGCGTCTTCCTTCGGTCTGCGTTGCTAACGCATGTCTTTTTGGCCTTTGTTGCCGCACCGGGGGATTTCATGTTTCGCGCACCACATCACTTCTCGCACTTGTGCACACGCCCGACACTGCTCGCCGCGTGCCTGGTGCTCAGCCTGCAAGCCCACGCCGAATCGATCCAGTTGCAACTGCCGACGCAATCGCTGGCCAGTTCGCTCAGTGAGGTGGCACAGCAGGCAAAAATCCAGCTGCTGTTCGATGAAGACTTGTTGCGCAACATCAAGGCCCCTGCGCTCAAGGGCGACTACACACCACAACAGGCCATCCAGTTACTGCTCAAGGGCACCGATTTCAGCCTGATCCAGGTCGATCGCACCTACGTTGTACGGCCCCGGGAAGACGGCACCACCACCAGCAACAGCCTGGAGCTGGGGGCGGTCAGCGTGGTGGGCAACGGCAACGAAGTCGACTCCAGCAACGTCGGCAAGTCGACCATGACCCAAACCCAAATCAATCAGTATCAGGCCAATAACATCCCGAGCCTGCTGGCCACCCTGCCGGGCATCAACCTCGGCGGCTCGCTCAAGCCGGGCGGTCAGACCATCAACATTTGGGGCATGGGCGAAGCCGAAGATGTTCAGATGACCGTGGACGGGGCGACCAAAAGCGGCTTTGAGCGTTACAAGCAAGGCACGATCTTCATCGAACCCGAGCTGATCAAGCGCCTGGAAGTCGAGAAAGGCCCCCACGACATACACACCGGCAATGGCGGTTTTGCCGGCGTGGTGCACATGGAAACCAAAGACGCGGCCGACTTGCTCAAAGAGGGCAAGAATACCGGCGCCATGCTCAAGTACGGTTACAGCAGCAACGACCATCAACAGGTATACAGCGGCGCCGTATATGGCCGCACCGACGATGGACGCGCCGATGCGCTGGTGTACTACACCAAACGCGATGGCGACGACATGAAGCTGGCCGACAACATGCCCGACCCCCGCCATGAGTACCCGGTAAACCCGCGACGCCTGCCCAATACGGCCCAGGACCTGGACGGGCAATTGCTCAAGCTCAACCTGCACCTCAATGACGAACACAGCGTGGGCATGTCCTACTCGCGCTCGAACAATTACCTGTGGGTGCCTTTTTCGGCGGTCAGTTACCCGGACCCTCCCAGCCAGGCCAACATCGACAAATTTGGCTATGACATCGCCTCCCAGCGGTACTTGTCCAACCGTTCAACCCTCGACACCACCTGGTCGGCCAAATACAAATACCAGCCGCTGGACAACCCGCTGGTGGATCTGGAGGTGAAGTACTCGCACTCCAACACCGAGCAAACCGACAAGCGCGGCGAAAAGTCCTACACCCAGCCCACCAGCGGCGGGCGCAAGATGGAAACCGGCTACACCGACGACATGCTCCAGATCGAGAACATCAGCCTGTTTGCCAGTGGCCCGCTGGACCATGCACTGACCACCGGCGTGCAAATTCGCAAGCACCAGCGTGATGTGGACATGTGGATGCCGGGGGGGAGCTATGAAAGCGAGAAATACAACTACGGCCACTACCAGCCCAACTTCATGCCCAGGGGCAAGGTCGACACCAACAGCTTCTATATCCAGGACGCCATCACCCTGGGGGATTTCACCCTGACCCCCTCAATGCGCTACGACCATGTGCTCAACCGCGGCCAGGAAAACGACGCACCGTTTTATAACCACCCGGAATTGGGCCATGACTACAGCAACAAGACCTACACAGGTTGGTCGCCTCGCCTGTCCGCATTCTGGAAAATAACCCCCAAGACCGCGCTGTTTGCCGACTACAGCAAAACCTGGCGCGCCCCGGTGATTGACGAGCAGTACGAAGTCCAGGGCATTGGCAGCCGCACCTCCAGCAGCCTGGGCCTCGACCCGGAGCGCATCACCGGCTGGCGGGCGGGCAACATCACCACCTTCGACCAGATCTTTGGCGAGAACGACCACGCACTGATCCGTACCACCCTGTTCCGCAACAAGATCAACGATGAGATTTTCAAAGCCACGGGTGTTGGCTGCGCCGCACAAACAGCCGATGTCAGCATGAGCACAGCGTGCGGCCCCAACATGCCGAATTACCGCAATATTGGCAGCGTGACCATCAAGGGCTT
>JBILYW010000134.1:0-7660 GCA_044377555.1 Pseudomonas sp. | reverse complement strand
CCTGTGGACCCGGCAGTTGCCATAGCGGCCGCCCCCGGGGTGCAGTCGGCGGACTCGCCTGAAGCCGATATTGCGCCAGCACTCGAGGGCGCGCCTGCGACGGCGGTCGCGCCAGCTCCGGTTGAAAGCAGCGCGGCACCGAGCGTCGAGCGAAAAATCCAGGACCTGCTGGGTAGCCCGCTATTGCTCGGGCTGGTCGGTGGCGCAGCCGTGTTGTTGCTGCTCTTGCTGTTGCTGCTGGTCCGCCGGCGCAAAGCCCTGCAGGCCTCTCAACGGCATGAGCGCATGGCGCGGGATCTCGAAGACGAGTCCGGCTTTGCGATGGATCTGGACATGCCACCCAGCAGCTTCGAAGGGCTGGAAACCCCTTCGCGCAGCGTCACGCTTGAGCCGGCACCTGCATCTGTCGTTCAAACCGCCGCTCCCGTAGCGGCGCCCGTGTCGTTGAACAAGCCCAGGCCCGCAGCAGATGTGCAGGCTGAGGCGCAGCACTTGATCGAGCAGCGCCAGTTGCGCGAAGCCGAAGCATTGCTCAGGGCATCGATCGATCAGGCCCCGGATCGCTGTGATCTGCGCCTGAGGCTGATGGAAGTCTATGGCGAGCTGGGCGAGCGGGAAGCCTTTGTCGCTCAAGAGCGTCAGCTGGTAGCCAATGGCAAGAACCACGCTGAAGTCGAGCTGCTTAAAAAGCATTACCCGGCCATGCTGGCGGGGGCGGCGGGCATCGCCACCGCCGCAGTCGCTACGCAGCTGCAAGCGCAGTTCGTCCAGGAAATGATGCGTGACGACCGCGAGGTCGAGCCGGAACCCGAAACTGCACCTCCCGTTGAAGCCTTTGATCACGATTTCGACCTGAGCCTTGATGATCTGGAAGCGGCTTCGCCGGCCGAGGTTGCGCCGCAACCAGCTCCCGACAAGCCTGTAGCTGACAGCTTTGAAGCGGTGCTTGAGCAGCAGGCTGAAGTTCAGTCGGCACGCGAAGATGCGTCGGACTTTGATCTGGACCTGCCGGCGGATTTCGATCTCTCCCTTGCGGACGAGAGCGCTCCGGCAACTGCGGCGCCGGACAGCTTTTCGCTTGAGCTGGACAAGGTCAATGCCGAGTTGCAGCGTCTGTCGCAAAGCATGGAAGAGTCGTCCCTGGCGCAGCCTTTTGCCGATGACGAGCCTGAGTTCGACTTCCTTTCGGGGGCCGATGAAACAGCCACCAAACTCGATCTGGCCCAGGCGTATATCGACATGGGCGACGACGAGGGTGCGCGGGATATCCTGACCGAAGTGATGGAAGAGGGTAACCCGCAGCAGCAGGCAGAAGCCCTGGAAATGATTTCGCGTCTGACCTGAATCCAATAGCCCTCCGTAGTCGTTGTCGAAGGCTGCGAAGGGCTATGGAACAAGCCGTTATTTGAAAGTCCGTTGCTCATCTTTTCAGCCTTCTGCAGTGATCGCCGCCTTGTGCCCGTCTCAAGGTTCCAGTGGTTTTTGTTGCTCGCTCATCATTTGTTTCATGGCGTCTTGCCGGGCGCGCCCTATAATGGCCGCCTTTGCGTTTATGAGCAGGCTGTAAGTCCTTGGCAAATATAGATAACCCAGCCGCTGAAATGGCTGCCGACGGTTTTTCCCGAATCGCGCTAGGCGTGGAATACAAAGGCTCGCGCTACTGCGGCTGGCAGCGTCAGGCCAATGGTGTGCTGACGGTTCAGGAAACCCTGGAAAACGCCCTGTCAAAAGTCGCGGCCTCGCCGGTGTCCTTGATGTGCGCCGGGCGTACCGATGCCGGCGTGCATGCCTGCGGGCAAGTGGTGCACTTCGACACCCGGGCCGAACGTTCGCTGAAAGCCTGGGTGATGGGTGCCAATATCAATTTGCCCCACGACATCAGCGTCAGCTGGGCCAAGGTCATGCCGGCGCACTTTCATGCGCGCTTCAAGGCCATCGCCAGACGCTACCGCTATGTGATCTACAACGATCAGATCCGGCCCGCGCACCTGAACCAGGAAGTGACCTGGAACCACCGCCCGCTGGACGTCGAGCGCATGGCCGAAGCGGCCCGGTACCTGCTGGGCGTACATGACTTCAGTGCTTTTCGCGCAGGTCAGTGCCAGGCCAAGTCCCCGATCAAGGAAATGCACCATCTGCGAGTGACCCGTCACGGGCAGATGATCGTGCTGGATATTCGTGCCAGTGCCTTTTTGCACCACATGGTGCGCAATATCGCCGGGGTACTGATGACCATCGGCACGGGCGAGCGGCCTGTGGAGTGGATCAAGGAAGTGCTGGAAAGCCGTGAGCGTCGCTCCGGTGGCGTGACGGCGCATCCCTATGGCCTGTATCTGGTGCAAGTTGAGTATCGCGATGAGTTCCAGTTGCCGGAGCGTTACATTGGTCCACACTTCCTGACCGGTTTTACTGAACTGGACGGCTGACGCCCGGATAAGCATTTGTTACCATCCGGGGCTTTCACGTTCAGCCTTGGGGTGTAGTCGACATGTCAGCCGTTCGCAGCAAGATCTGCGGTATTACCTGCATAGATGATGCGCTGGCCGCAGTAGCCGCCGGGGCTGACGCTATTGGTTTTGTGTTTTATGCAAAAAGCCCGCGTGCCGTATCGGCGCAGCAGGCACGAGCCATCATCGCTGCCTTGCCGCCTTTTGTGACCACGGTGGGATTGTTCGTCAATGCCGGCGCCTGCGAGCTGAATGAAACGCTGGATGCCGTGCCGCTGGATTTGTTGCAGTTCCATGGCGATGAAACCCCCGAGCAGTGCGAGGGTTATCACCGGCCTTACATCAAGGCCTTGCGGGTAAAGGCCGGCGATGACATTGCCGGTGCCTGCAAGGCATATGCCGGGGCCAGCGGTATTTTGCTCGATGCATATGTTGAGGGTGTGCCGGGTGGAACCGGACAGGCCTTTGACTGGTCTTTGATACCACAGGATCTGAGCAAGCCGATTATTTTGGCGGGCGGTTTGACGCCCGGGAACGTTGCCGACGCCATCGCGCAAGTGCGGCCTTATGCCGTCGATGTGAGTGGCGGGGTAGAAAAGAGCAAGGGCATCAAGGACCACGACAAGATTCGTGCCTTCATGCGAGCAGTACGCGCAACAAACTGATGGACGATGTGACGGCTGGCAGTCTGCCGCCGTCCATCTTTACCGTCGCAAAAAAGCAGGCGGGCCCGGTGGTTTGACGGGCAGAAATTAAAGTGGCAGCCGCTCTGGGGCGTGTTGTCGGGAAGGCTGAGGGTTTCAGGGGGGCGCTGGTTAGCCGTGTGTTGACCGCTCCCCCGACAATCATCGCCACACACCTAATGAATTTAGCTCAAGGGCATACACGGGGCCTGAACCCAAGTGTTCTGGTCACCGGTACTGGAGAAAGAAAGCATGAGCAACTGGTTGGTAGACAAGCTGATTCCTTCGATCATGCGTTCCGAGGTCAAAAAGAGCTCGGTACCTGAAGGCCTGTGGCACAAATGCCCGTCTTGCGACGCTGTGCTTTATCGTCCGGAGCTGGAAAAGACCCTGGACGTTTGCCCCAAGTGCAATCACCACATGCGCATTGGTGCGCGTGCCCGCATCGATATCTTCCTGGATGCCGACGGCCGTGCCGAGCTGGGTGCAGACCTGGAGCCGGTTGACCGTCTCAAGTTCCGCGACAGCAAAAAGTACAAGGATCGCCTGGTCGGCGCACAAAAGCAGACCGGTGAAAAAGACGCCCTGATTTCCATGAGCGGCACCCTGCTGGGCATGCCGGTGGTGGTGTCTGCATTTGAGTTCTCCTTCATGGGTGGCTCGATGGGTGCCATTGTCGGCGAGCGTTTTGTCCGTGCTGCCAACTACGCCCTGGAAAACCGTTGCCCGATGATCTGCTTCGCAGCTTCTGGCGGTGCCCGGATGCAGGAAGCGCTGATCTCCCTGATGCAAATGGCCAAGACCTCGGCGGTGCTGGCGCGTCTGCGTGAAGAAGGCATTCCGTTTATCTCGGTACTGACCGATCCGGTCTACGGTGGCGTTTCGGCTAGCCTGGCGATGCTTGGTGATGTGATCGTGGCTGAGCCAAAGGCGCTGATCGGCTTTGCCGGCCCGCGCGTAATCGAACAGACCGTTCGCGAAAAATTGCCGGAAGGTTTCCAGCGCAGCGAGTTTTTGCTGGAGCACGGTGCAATCGACCTGATCGTTGCACGTCAGGAACTGCGTCCGCGCCTGGGTAGCCTGCTGGCACAAATGATGGGCTTGCCGACACCTGAGTACGTTGCCCCGCCTGTCGTGGCGATTGTTGTTCCGCCGGTACCTGCAAACATATGACTCAGCGCACCCTTGGCGAGTGGCTCGCCTATCTTGAACAGCTGCATCCATCCGCCATCGACATGGGCCTGGATCGCGCGCGCGAGGTAACGAACCGCATGGGGCTGCAAAAGCCTGCGCCTCGGGTGGTGACGGTTACGGGCACCAATGGCAAGGGCTCGACCTGTGCGTTTGTGGCCGCGTTGCTGCAGGCGCAAGGGCTCAAGGTGGGGGTTTACAACTCCCCCCATTTGCTGCGCTATAACGAGCGCGTACAAATTGACGGTGTTGAAGTCTCTGACGAACAGCTTTGCGAGGCTTTTGTGGCCCTGGAAGCAGGGCGGGGCGAGACTTCCCTGACTTATTTTGAAATGGGCACGTTGGCGGCGTTCTGGTTGTTCGAACGTGCCCAGCTGGATGCAGTGGTGCTGGAGGTCGGGCTGGGTGGTCGACTGGATGCGGTCAACCTGGTGGATGCCGACATGGCACTGGTTACCAGCATTGGCGTGGATCACGTTGAATACCTGGGCAATACCCGCGAATCGGTGGCCTATGAAAAGGCCGGAATTTTCCGTGCGGGCAAACCGGCCCTGTGTGGCGATACGAATCCGCCCCACACACTGCTCGACAAGGCCGGGGAGCTGGGTTGCCCGCTGTTCGTGCGCGGGCGTGACTTTGACCTGGCCAGTGCCGGGCAGGTCTGGCACTGGCGCGGCCTTGATGCTAAAGGGCAAGCTGTGGAGCTGCGTGACATCCCGTTGCTGGATCTGCCCATGGAAAACGCTGCCCTGGCCGTACAGGCGTATGCATTGACTGACCTGCCCTGGCAGCCGGCGTGCATCATCAGTGTGTTGACCGGTACCCGGGTTACGGGGCGTCTGGATCGTCGTCAATTCAACTGGCAGGGCAAAACCCTGAACCTGTTGCTGGATGTGGGGCACAACCCCCATGCAGCCGAGTACCTGGCGCGGCGTCTAGCCCTGCGCCCGGTGGCCGGCAAGCGCCTGGCGGTGTTCGGGCTGCTGGTGGACAAGGACCTGGATGGCGTAGTGTCACCACTGGTCTCGTCGGTCGAGCATTGGGCAGTTGCGCCGTTGAACACCGGGCGTACGCGGCCGGTGGGCGAGGTTCAGGCAGCGCTGCAAGGCCTGCAAGCGTCGGTTTCGGCCTACGACAGCGTGGCTGCAGCACTGGAGGCTCAGTGTGAGCGGGCCACCCCGGCAGACGAAATTGTGTTGTTCGGATCATTTTACTGTGTCGCCGAAGCGCTCGAATGGTTGCAGCGGCGTGCCATGGAGGAAGCTGCAAATGGCTTTGCTGGATAAGGTATTCAAGCAGCGAATGGTAGGTGCCCTGGTATTGGTGGCGCTGGCAGTGATTTTCCTGCCTATGTTGTTCTCGCGTCAGGACGAGCAGCGTCAGATCCAGGTGGATGCGCCCACGGCACCTGAAATGCCGGTCATGGCGCCGGTTCAGGTCGAGCCTGTGGTCGTACCTGAGCCGCAAGTGATTGCCGAAGAGCCCGCGCCGCCCGAGCAGGAAGTGGTTGCCGCTCCGATAACTGCCCCTGCACCGGTGGCTCCGGTAGTGGCAAAGCCGCCAGTGGTTGCGCCAAAGCCACCGGCTGTTACGCCGGCGCAAACGGTTGCCCAGGCACCGGCCAAACTCGATACCACGCAAAAACGCGTTGATCCCAATGGTTTGCCAATCAGCTGGTCGGTTCAGCTGGTGAGCCTGTCCAACCGCGCAAGCGCTGATAACCTGCAAAAAACCCTACGAAATCAAGGGTATAACGCCTATGTGCGATCTTCTGGCGGGATGAACCGGGTTTTTGTCGGGCCATTGCTTGAGCGTGCAGAGGCTGACCGCCTGCGTGATCTGCTCGGCAAGCAGCAGAATCTCAAGGGTTTTGTAGTGCGCTTCCAGCCTGAACGTGGTTGAGACTGTAAAAAGGTTCAATCTGATTGCTCAAGCTCGGATAAATCGCCTTACCTGAGCGGCGGCGCTCTGCTAAAATGCGCCGCCTTATCTGTCCGTAGGCTGAACTGTGCCATTTACCTGGGTTGACTGGGCGATCGTTGCAATTATCGCCATCTCCGCTTTGATCAGTTTGAAGCGCGGCTTCGTTAAAGAGGCCTTGTCGCTGTGCACCTGGATCATTGCCGGGGTTGTAGCCTGGATGTTCGGCGGTTCACTGTCGCAATACCTCTCCGGATACATCGAAACACCTTCCGCCCGCGTTATCGTTGGGTGCACCATCATGTTTGTCGCCACCCTCCTGGTAGGCGCAATGATCAATTTTCTTATCGGCGAACTGATTCGCGTCACCGGGTTGTCCGGGACCGATCGTTTTCTTGGCATGGCCTTTGGCGCGGCGCGTGGCGCGTTGCTGGTGGTCGTGGCAGTCGGGTTGTTGAGCCTGGGGCCGGTACAGCAAGACTCATGGTGGCAAGAGTCGAGGCTCGTGCCACAATTTCTATTGGTTGCCGATTGGTCGAAAAACCTCATTTTGGGGTGGAGTAGCCAGTGGTTGGCCAGCGGTATCAGCGTACCTGCTGATATTCCGTTCAAGGAGCATCTCTTGCCGGCCAATCTGGCCAGGTAAGCGGTGTTCAGTTCAGATCCATTAAGTAGGGGTTGCGTCGCATGTGTGGCATCGTCGGTATCGTCGGTAAGTCGAACGTCAATCAGGCGCTGTATGACGCGCTAACCGTCCTCCAGCACCGCGGCCAGGATGCTGCCGGTATTGTGACCAGCCATAATGGCCGGTTATTTCTGCGCAAGGACAACGGTCTGGTTCGTGACGTGTTTCATCAGCGTCACATGCAGCGTCTGGTCGGCAACGTGGGCATTG
Source organism: Pseudomonas sp. (assembly GCA_044377555.1). GTDB lineage: Bacteria > Pseudomonadota > Gammaproteobacteria > Pseudomonadales > Pseudomonadaceae > Aquipseudomonas. Next base: position 524 of record JBILYW010000134.1, on the reverse strand, counting down.
GTCACGTGCGCTATCCAACCGCAGGCAGCTCGACTTCAGCTGAAGCCCAGCCGTTTTATGTCAACTCGCCGTATGGCATCACCCTGGCGCATAACGGCAACCTGACCAATGTTGAGCAGCTGGCCAAGGAGATTTACGAATCTGACTTGCGTCACGTCAACACCAACTCCGATTCGGAAGTCCTGCTTAACGTCTTCGCTCACGAGCTGGCCCAGCGCGGCAAGCTGCAGCCAACCGAAGAAGACGTGTTCGCCGCAGTCACCGACGTACACAACCGCTGCCGCGGTGGTTACGCCGTTGTTGCGATGATTACCGGCTACGGCATCGTCGGTTTCCGTGACCCTAACGCCATTCGTCCTATCGTCTTCGGTCAGCGTCATACCGACGAAGGCGTCGAGTACATGATCGCTTCCGAAAGCGTTTCGCTGGACGTGCTGGGCTTTACCCTGATTCGCGACCTGGCGCCGGGCGAAGCTGTTTACATCACCAATGACGGCAAGCTGCACACCCGTCAGTGCGCGGTG
>JBILYW010000132.1:0-7662 GCA_044377555.1 Pseudomonas sp. | reverse complement strand
TTGTCCGAAAAGTACACGTCATCAAACACCCGCGAATGGGGGCGACCTTGGTCATCCCAGTCAATCTGGGCATTGGGCATTTCAGTAGTCATGTGCGGCTCGGCAACGGCAAGGCGGCCATTCTAGCTGATCAGTAGCGGCCAGATTGATCCATGACAGTTTTGTGAGTGTTGTCCCTACACGTTTAGACGCAATCCGCTAGGCTTGTGAAATCTTGCCAGGGAGCTTTCCATGTTCGAATCCGCTGAAATCGGTCATGCCATAGATAAAGAAACCTACGACAGGGAAGTTCCCGCCTTACGCGAAGCTTTGCTTGAAGCGCAATACGACCTCCAACAGCAGAAGCGTTCTGCTGTCATCGTGTTGATCAATGGCATTGAAGGCGCCGGCAAGGGCGAGACGGTCAAGCTGCTTAACGAGTGGATGGACCCGCGACTGATCGAAGTGCGCACCTTTGACCGTCAGACCGATGAGGAGCTGGCGCATCCGCCTGCCTGGCGTTACTGGCGCCAATTGCCGGCCAAGGGCCGCATGGGTGTGTTTTTCGGCAACTGGTACAGCCAGATGCTTCAGGGCCGTGTACACGGGCTGTTCAAGAACGCCGTGCTCGATCAGGCCATCAGCGGCGCCGAGCGGCTGGAAAAAATGCTCTGCAATGAAGGCGCAGTGATTTTCAAGTTCTGGTTTCACTTGTCCAAAAAACAAATGAAGAATCGGCTCAATACCCTCAAGGACGACCCGCTCCACAGCTGGCGCATCAGCCCGCTGGACTGGCAGCAGTCAAAAACCTACGACAAGTTTGTGCGTTACGGGGAGCGGGCCATCCGCCGCACCAGTCGTGACTACGCGCCGTGGAATATCGTGGAGGGGGTTGACCCCTATTACCGCAGCCTGACCGTCGGCAAAATCCTGCTGGAAGGACTGCAGGCGGCGTTGCAGACCCCAAAGGTCGCAGCCCGTCCTGCCGGGGTTCCACCTCTGCCGGACAAGCAGGGCGAATTGAGTCTGCTCGATTGCCTGGACATGACCCTGCATCTGGATAAAGACGACTACGAGGAGCAGTTGATTACTGAACAGGCACGCTTGTCGGGCTTGATGCGCGACAAGCGTATGCGCCGCCACTCGCTGATCGCGGTGTTCGAAGGCAACGATGCGGCCGGCAAGGGCGGTGCGATCCGTCGCGTGGCGGCCGCCCTCGACCCGCGTCAGTACAGCATCGTGCCGATTGCCGCGCCTTCCGAAGACGAGCGTGCCCAGCCTTATCTTTGGCGTTTCTGGCGGCAAGTGCCGGCGCGGGGCAAGTTCACCATTTTTGACCGTTCCTGGTATGGCCGGGTGATGGTGGAGCGGATCGAGGGGTTTTGCACCCAGGCGGACTGGATGCGCGCCTACGGCGAGATCAATGACTTCGAAGAGCAGCTCACGGCGGCGGGGGCGATTGTGGTCAAGTTCTGGCTGGCAATTGACAAGGACACCCAGCTCGAGCGTTTCCAGTCACGTGAAGAGATCCCGTTCAAACGCTTCAAAATTACCGAGGAAGATTGGCGCAATCGCGAAAAGTGGGACCTGTATCGCAGTGCGGTTTGTGACATGGTCGACCGTACCAGTACCGAGATTTCACCCTGGACACTGGTTGAAGCCAACGACAAGCGCTGGGCACGGGTCAAGGTGCTGCGCACTATCAACGAGGCCCTGGAAGCGGCTTTCGAGAAGAGCGACAAGAAGCGCAAAAAGTGAGCCATCCTTGAACCTGCAGCCGCTGCCGGGGTGCGAGGCTGCGGCTGCAGAAAAACTTCAACTGCGGGGGCGAGCCTGCTCGTGAAGGGCGTTCGCGAGCAGGCTCGTTCCCACCGGAGATACCTTGACCGGCTACAGAATATCTACAGCGCGAGGGCTCAGTGCTTTCCAGGGCCCAGCATGTTTTCCGGGCGCACCCACTGATCGAATTCAGCGTCCGTGACATAGCCCAGCGCCAATGCGGCCTCGCGCAAGGTCAAACCTTCGGCATAGGCTTTTTTTGCGATTTCGGCAGACTTGTCATAACCGATATGCGGGTTGAGCGCCGTCACCAGCATCAGGCCGCGCTCCAGGTGTTCGGCCATCTTTTCGGCGTCGACTTCAAGACCGGTCACGCAATGCTTCTGGAAGTTGCTGCAACCGTCGCCCAGTAACTGGATGGATTGCAGCAGGTTGTGAATGATCACCGGTTTGTACACGTTGAGCTGCAAATGACCCTGGCTGGCGGCAAAGCCGATCGCCACGTCATTGCCCATGACCTGGCAGGCCAGCATCGACAGGGCTTCGCACTGGGTCGGGTTGACCTTGCCCGGCATGATCGAGCTGCCCGGTTCATTGGCTGGCAGTTTGATCTCGGCCAGCCCGGCCCGCGGGCCTGAGCCCAGCAAGCGGAAGTCGTTGGCCAGTTTCATCAAGGTCACGGCCAGGGTTTTGAGCGCGCCCGAGAGGGTGGTCAGCGGCTCGTGACCGGCCAGCGCGGCAAACTTGTTCGGCGCGGTGACAAATGGCAGGCCCGACAGCGCTGCAATTTCAGCGGCAATCGCTTCGGCAAAGCCATGGGGGGCGTTGAGCCCGGTACCTACGGCGGTGCCGCCCTGGGCCAGCTCGCACACGGCGGGGATGGCGGAGCGTATCGCCTGCTCGGCGTAGTCCAGTTGCGCGATATAGGCCGAAAGCTCCTGCCCGAACGTGATGGGTGTTGCGTCCATCATGTGGGTGCGGCCGGTTTTAACCAGTTTCATGTGCTGCGCCGACAACTCGGCGAGCCCCCCGGACAACTCATTGATCGCCGGCAGCAAGTGCCCGTGGACTGCTTTGGCGGCGGCAATATGCATGGCGGTGGGGAAACAGTCATTGGAGCTTTGTGAGCGATTGACGTGGTCATTGGGGTGCACGGGGGATTTGCCGCCGCGGCCTTTGCCGGCCAGTTCGTTGGCGCGCCCGGCGATGACTTCGTTGGCGTTCATGTTGCTTTGCGTGCCGCTACCGGTCTGCCAGACCACCAGCGGGAATTGGTCGTCGTGTTCGCCGTCGAGCACTTCATCGGCGGCCTGTTCGATCAGGCGGGCGATGTCGGCAGGCAGGTCGCCGTTGCGGTTATTGACCCGGGCAGCGGCTTTTTTGATCAGCACCAGAGCATGCAGCACGGCCAACGGCATTTTCTCCTTGCCGATGGCGAAGTTGATCAGGGATCGTTGAGTCTGGGCCCCCCAGTAAGCTTCGTCGGCCACGCTGACTTCACCCAGGCTGTCGGTTTCAATACGGCTCATCGGCTCTTTCTCCTTAAGGTCTGATCAGAGCTTAGGCGCTGATTCGCGCAAGGGGTTCAATCTGTTCTTTTTAAGGTTTTTGGTCGGCCGATGAGAACGTCTATCAGACTCGGGGTTGAGTGACGGACTTTATTAGGCGCAGAATGGCCGCCCTTGGGGTTAAACCTCGCTTGCTAGAAAAGGAAACTCGATGACCCGTCTTCGCGCCATCTGTACAGCGGTTGCTCTGGTTTGCGCCAGCGGCCAGGTTTTCGCCGATACCGCTAGCCACGCGGCCAGTGCTGAAACGTTCCTGAAACTGGCACATGCCGATAAGCTGGGTACCCCGGTGTATATGCAAGTGCAGCAAATGTTCGCTCAGCGTTTCGAGCAAACCAAAGCGCCAGCCTCCAAGAAAGCCCTGCTGGAAACCTACCAGGCCAAAGCCAACACCGCTCTGGACCAGGCCATTGGCTGGGACAAGCTCAAGCCGGACATGGTCAAGCTCTACACCACCAACTTCAGCGAATCCGAACTCAAGGATCTGGTAGCGTTCTACCAGTCGCCACTGGGCAAAAAAGTACTGGAAAAAATGCCTCAGTTGACTCAACAGTCGGCACAAATGACCCAGGCCAAACTGGAAAGTGCGGTACCGGTGGTCAACAAGCTGCTGGAAGACATGACTGCCGAGCTGGAGCCAAAAGCGGCCCCGGCCAAGAAGAAGTAAGCGGAGCCTGAATGAGCATGCAACAACGTATCGAATCAGCGCTTGGCGCATTGCAACCCGAGCACTTGAGCGTGCTGGATGAAAGCCACATGCACAGTCGCGGGTTGCAGACCCACTTCAAGGCTGTGGTGGTCAGCGAGCAGTTCGCCGGGCTCAATAGCGTCAAGCGTCACCAGAAGGTCTACGCCACCCTGGGTGACTTGATGGGCGAGTTTCATGCGTTGGCTCTGCACACGTATACGCCTGAAGAATGGGCGAAAATCGGCACAGCCCCGGCCTCGCCGACCTGTGCCGGCGGTGGGCACTGAGTTGGTGTAATACACCGGCTTTTTGCTAGAATCCGCAACGCGCTGAGCAGTCAGCGCGTTTTTTTTTGCATCCGGTTCACCCTTTACGAGGGTAGCCACCTGGAGAAACACGATGACCGCGCCAATTGTTGTCGCTGCACTGTACAAATTTGTCACCCTTGAAGATTACGTCGAACTGCGCGAGCCGCTGCTCAAGGCCATGGTCGACAACGGTATCAAGGGCACCTTGCTGATTGCCGAAGAGGGCATCAACGGTACGGTTTCCGGTACTCGTGAAGGGATTGACGGGCTGATGGCCTGGCTCAAGATCGATCCGCGCATGGTCGATATCGATCACAAGGAATCCTACTGCGATGACCAGCCGTTCTATCGGACCAAGGTCAAGCTGAAGAAAGAAATCGTTACCCTTGGCGTAGAAGGCGTAGACCCGAACAAGAAAGTCGGAACCTATGTCGACCCCGAGAACTGGAATGCGCTGATCAGCGATCCAGAAGTGTTGCTGATCGACACCCGTAACGACTACGAAGTATCGATCGGCACGTTTGAAGGCGCTATTGACCCGAAAACCACCAGCTTTCGCGAGTTCCCTGACTACATCAAGGCCAACTTCGACCCGGCCAGGCACAAGAAAGTCGCGATGTTCTGCACCGGCGGCATTCGTTGTGAAAAGGCTTCGAGCTACATGCTCAGCCAAGGGTTTGACGAGGTGTATCACCTCAAGGGCGGGATCCTGAAGTACCTCGAAGAGGTGCCGCAGGAAGAAACCAAGTGGCAGGGCGACTGCTTCGTTTTTGATAACCGTGTCACCGTGCGCCACGACCTGAGCGCCGGCGAGTACGACCAGTGCCACGCGTGCCGCACACCGATCAGCATCGCGGACCGTGAGTCGGAGCACTATCAGCCCGGTATCAGCTGCCCGCATTGCTGGAACACTTTGAGCGAAAAAACCCGTCGCAGCGCCATTGATCGCCAAAAGCAGATCGATCTGGCCAAGGAACGCAACCAGCCGCACCCGATCGGTCACAACTACCGTAAACCTGCCGAGGTCTGAAATGAGTTCACGCCTGCTCTATGTGATGGACCCGATGTGCTCATGGTGCTGGGGTTTTTCGCCTATCGCCGAGGCATTGGTTGAGCAGGCGCAGGCCGCAGGTGTTGAGTTGCATCTGGTGGTGGGCGGTTTGCGCACTGGCAGTGGCTCGGCGCTTGAGCCCGCGACGCGACGCTACATCCTTGAACACTGGCGGGCGGTCACCGAGGCCACCGGGCAGCCGTTTTCATTCGATTGCGCCTTGCCTGACGGTTTTGTGTATGACACCGAGCCCGCTTGTCGGGCCTTGGTGGCGGCCCGTAGCCTGGCGCCCGATTGCGCCTGGAAGCTGGTGAAACTGATTCAACAGGCTTTTTATATAGAAGGTCGCGATGTCACCCAGGCCAGTGTGCTGGTTGAGCTGGCTGAAACGGCCGGGGTACCGCGTATCGAGTTTTCTGCCATTTTTGACACGGCCGAGCAGCATGCGGCGACTGCCGCTGACTTTACCTGGGTACAAGACCTGGGGATTGCCGGTTTCCCGACCCTGCTCGCCGAGCGCGATGGCCAGCTGGCGTTGCTGACCAACGGTTATCAGCCGCTTGAGCCGTTGTCTGACTTGCTCGCCCGCTGGCTTGAACGCGCCACGCGTGTTTGATCCTTCTGCAGAGCCGTCCAGCCCCAAGACGGTCGATCGTCTGACCTGGGCCGAAATTCGCCGCCTGGCCTTACGTCATAAAAAAGCCCTCTGGATTGCCAATGGCGTGGCGGTGCTGGCCACGCTATGCAGTGTCCCCATCCCCTTGCTGCTGCCCTTGCTGGTGGACGAGGTGCTGCTGGGCAACGGTGATGCAGCGCTGAAGGTGATGAATCACTGGTTGCCGGCGGTCTGGCAAAGTTCCGCGGGCTACATCGGCCTGATGCTGGTGATCACTCTGGTACTGCGTTGTGGGGCGCTGTTGTTTAACGTCCTGCAGGCACGACTGTTTTCGCGGCTGGCCAAGGACATCGTGTTCCGCATCCGGCTGCGCCTGATTGAGCGCTTGAAGCGAATATCGCTGGCTGAGTATGAAAGCCTGGGCAGCGGTACCGTCACTACGCACCTGGTCACCGATCTGGACACGCTCGACAAGTTTGTCGGCGAGACCCTGAGCCGGTTTTTGGTCGCGATACTCACGCTGGTGGGTACTTCGGCCATCTTGCTGTGGATGCACTGGCAACTGGCACTGCTGATATTGCTGTTCAACCCGCTGGTGATCTACGCCACGGTGCAGTTGGGCAAGCGGGTCAAGCACCTGAAGAAACTCGAAAACGACAGCACGGCGCGTTTCACCCAGGCCCTGACGGAAACCCTGGACGCCATACAGGAAGTGCGTGCCGGCAATCGGCAGGGCTTTTTCCTGGGCCGCTTGGGGCTGCGGGCCCGGGAAGTTCGCGACTTTGCCGTGGCGTCGCAATGGAAGAGCGACGCCTCGAATCGTGCCAGCGGTTTGTTGTTCCAGTTCGGGATCGATATTTTTCGTGCGGCGGCGATGCTGACGGTGCTGTTTTCGGACCTGTCGATTGGCCAGATGCTCGCGGTGTTCAGCTACCTGTGGTTCATGATTGGCCCGGTTGAGCAATTGCTGAACCTGCAATATGCCTTCTATGCTGCGGATGGCGCTGTTACACGGATCAACCAGTTGCTGGCCCGCAGCGACGAGCCGCAATACCAGGGCGGTGTTAATCCGTTTCTGGGTCGCCAGACGGTCGGTATAGAAGTGCGCGACCTGAGCTTCAGTTATGGGGAAGAAAAGGTTCTGGATCACCTGAACCTGACCATAGCCCCGGGCGAAAAGGTCGCCATTGTGGGTACCAGTGGCGGTGGCAAAAGCACGTTGGTGCAACTGCTGCTGGGGTTGTACACGCCGCAGTCCGGAAGCATCTACTTTGCCGATGCGAGCCAGCCGCAGATCGGCCTGCAAACCATACGCGAGCATGTCGCGGTGGTGCTTCAACATCCCGCGTTGTTCAACGATACCGTACGGGCAAACTTGACCATGGGCCGTGAACGGACGGACGAGGCCTGCTGGAGCGCACTGGAAATCGCACAGCTGGACGGCACTATTCTTGCGCTTCCCAACGGGCTGGACAGTATTGTCGGGCGTTCAGGGGTGCGTTTGTCCGGCGGTCAGCGCCAGCGCCTGGCGATTGCCCGGATGGTGCTGGCCGACCCTAAAGTGGTGATTCTCGACGAAGCCACCAGTGCCCTGGATGCCGCCACCGAATACAACTTGCATCACGCTTTGGGAAAATTCCTGAGCGGGCGTACCACTTTAATCATTGCCCACC
>JBILYW010000130.1:0-7680 GCA_044377555.1 Pseudomonas sp. | reverse complement strand
CGCTAACGGGCAAAATTGGTGGCTAAACGCACCGCAACGGCGCGTAGTTGAAGGCGCTCCCTGATAGCCATGGGCTTTTTGGAGGGTGCTGGCGAATTGTCAAAAATCGACTAGGGCTTTCCCTTCCTGGGCCGCACAACCCTCCGGTTACATGAGCGCCTGCATAGGGCTACATAAAGTATTTTTGCTAACACACTTGCGTTTAAAAATTCAACCCGTTAGTATCCTCGGCGTTAGTACCAAGCTGAAAGTCAATTCGGGCCGAACAAATCCCCCCAGCCACCTTCCCTAAAGCGAAGAAGCGCTGATAAAACGGGATCGACCCCCTCGATGGTTTCCAGGTAAATCTTGCGACGATACGGCCTCTGCAAAAACGCACAGGGTATCGCGAAGTTCTTTTACTCTGACCGAACCAACCTGCAAATTGATCAGGATCTTCACCCGGAGCACGGAACCTTAGCTCCTGTTGTGATTGCCTGCCCTCCTAAGTACCTACCTGCCAGCCCAAGCGCCACATAATTAATGCGCTCCAACTGGCGGCTTTGTTCCAGTCAGGTTCTTCGTCCAGCCAAAGAATGGCTCGACGTCACTGGAACGTTTTAACGCAGCACGGATCTTATCCGTGTCATTTGTAGGAACACCTAATAACTATGTCTACTCAAATCCATACTCAGGATGCCATTCGCACCCTAACCAACGCCTTTGCCCCAATGAACTGCCTGATTATGGCCGCTCGCAAAGGATGCTTCAGCTTCACTCTGGTCAACGAACACGGTATCGCCCGCCACAGCGAACGCCTGTACCCCGATCAATACTCCAGCGCAGCACCGCTGCAAGCTGTGATCGAGCGTACTCGTCAGGCCCTCGTTGCCTGAAAGCTTGAGCGTTACACAACAAGCCCTGCCTGATCCGCAGGGCTTTTTGTTGGCTGCTATTTAAGAAACATTCGGCATTGCTTAAGTCCTTGCGGATATATAGGCAACAGGTCGAAGCTTTAAATGTTTTAAAAACATACCGTTACAGCAAAGATATGACACTACACTTCAACTTAAGCGGCACAACCCGCTTCCGGCGATCCCTTTCGATTCACTGCTGCCAAGCTCTGGGTATCGCTGGTCATTTTCAGGCCTCGAGGACTTTATGGGTATCGCTGCCAGGGAGTTGAGCCTTTACGTGATTCGGCCAACGCTTCTTTATCTGGGTCAGGACAATCCGGATGCGGAAGCTTTGTTGCTAGGTATTGCAGCCAGCCAGTCAAATTTGGGGTCGGCCCTGCATGACCGTCGAGGTCACGGCCTTTACTGCATACGCGAACCTCGCCATGCCGCCCTGTGGGATGAATATCTGGCCCACGACCCGGACTTGGCGAGTCTGGTTCGCGGACTGGCCAGTCAGCATGCGTTCCTGTGCAGCCCCCACCTGGAGCTCACAGTTAATTTACGTTACGCCACCGCTATTGCCTGGCTGCTGGTCGAGCAGCAGAAAATAGCCATTCCTGCAGCCGACGACCTGTTGGGCATGGCAAGAATCTGGCGCCAAGCCTTTGAACCACATGGACGTTTGCGCGATTTCGCCCATGCTTGGCGCACCTGTGTTTCACCTCTCAACCAAGTTGCTTGAGATTTTCACCAACTGCAACAATCCAAAAATAGCCTGAAACCGGTCGGATTGTCCTACAAAACATCGCTATCTTCTGCGATTTAGCCTATAGCGCTTCAACAAAAATGTTGGTAGTTTTCGTCCGGTGATCAAAAGGAGTTCTAATAATGAAAAAAGTAATGCTCAAGACCACACTTGGCCTCGCCGTCACTTTGGCTTCCAGCCAGATTTTCGCTAGTGGCTTCGCCCTCAACGAACAAAGCGTTAGCGGTATGGGGACCGGTTTCGCAGGTCGCTCATCTTCTGCCGATGATGCAAGCACCGTTTTTGGTAACCCTGCCGGTATGTCCCGCCTCAGCGGCCAGCAAGTAACTGGCGGTATCGCTGTTATTGATGCTTCGACCGACATCAAGGATGCAAGCGGCAAATACCCTGGCACCAACAAAGGTGACATGGTTCCGTTCACTGGCGTTCCGATGGGCTTCTACACCAACAAGCTCAATGATCAGTGGGCTGTAGGCTTTGGTGTTTATGCACCTTTCGGCCTGGTCACTGACTACGAAGGCGGCTTCCAGGGTCGTGCCTTCGGCAAGAAAAGCGAAGTTAAGGTTGTCACCCTGCAACCTACCGTCAGCTATGCATTCAACGACAAGGTTTCGGTGGGCTTCGGTCCAACCTTCAACCGCATCAGCGGCACCCTGGAGTCCGACCTGACTGTTAACCCAGCATTTGGCGACACCAATGTAAAAGTCAAAGGTAACGATACGGCTCTGGGCTTCAACGCCGGTATTTTGGTGCAAGCGACCGACACCACCCGCCTTGGCCTGACCTATCACTCCAAAGTGAGCTACAAACTCGAAGGCCACACCAATGTCACGGCAGGGACCGGTATCCCTTCGTCATTGATGAAAAGCAATCGTTATGACGCCTCGCTGAAAATCGACACTCCAGAGTCCTGGGACCTGTCCGTCACTCAAGACCTGTCTGACGCCTGGAAGCTCTACGCCGGTACCACATGGACCCGCTGGAGCCGCCTGAAAGACATCACCATCAACAACGAAGGTGTTAGCCCGGGCGCTTCGGGTGGAGTTGGCGCACAACTGTTCGGCACCATCAAGGAAGAACAAAACTGGCACGATACCTGGGCATACGCCATTGGTACCTCTTACCAGTTGAACAAGCAGTGGGTACTGCGTACCGGTCTGACCTGGGACCAGTCGCCTACCAACAATGAAAATCGCTCGCCTCGCATCCCAACAGGCGACCGTACGATTTTCAGCCTGGGTGCCGGTTATGCCGTCAACGAGAACCTGACCATTGACGCTGCTTACTCCTACCTGAAGGAAGAGTCGGTCAAGGTTCACGACAAGAACCAGCTTAACGAATACAGCGCCAAGTACGAAAACAGCGCTAACGGTTTCGCTGTAGGTGCAACCTACAAGTTCTGATTCTCCGCGAGGCTAAACCCCTCGCCTGCTGAATCAAAAAAATCCCCGCTCTCGTTACCGAGGCGGGGATTTTTAATGGCTGCGATTCAGGGCTTTGAAGCAATGGCTTTATCAATAGCCTCGATCAATTCCGGGTTATCCGGCTTGGTCAAACTGGAAAAGCTGGCAATCACATTGCCCTTGCGATCCACCACGTATTTATAGAAGTTCCATTTCGGCGCACTGCTCTGCTCGGCCAGCACCTTGAACAGGTGTGTCGCATCAGGTCCGCGCACATGCTGCGGATCGATCATGGTGAAGGTCACGCCATAGTTGACGTAACACACTTTGGCCGTCTCTTCGCCATCTTTGGCCTCTTGCTTGAAGTCATCCGAGGGCACGCCGATCAGCTCCAGCCCCTGGCCCTTGTAGCGCTGATTCAACGCTTCCAGGCCCTTGAACTGCGGGGCAAAGCCGCAAAAACTCGCGGTATTGACGATCAACAGCGGTTTACCGGCAAAGCGCTGGCACAGATCAATCGATTCCTTGGCGCGCAACTTGGGCAGCGAGCCCTCCAGCAAGGGCGGGCAATCCGCCGCCCAAACCGGACCTGCGCAGGCCAACAGCAGTACAGGCATCGCAATCCAGCGCTTAAGCATCATAAATGTCCTTCAAAAATAGGCAGGCACAGAACTTACTAACCCGGTGCCGCACTAGCAAGCACCCATACCTAACTGCATCAAAGCCAGTCCGCCCTGATGCCAGCCCCACCAGATCAGGGCCAGCAACAAAGCACCGGCACTGGCTACACCGAGCCATATCCAGGTTGAATTCACCCCATACTCCCCTGCGCCTGCAAACGCGCCACCGGGCGCTCGTGCACCGGCCAGTTCAAGGCAGCCGCCAACAGGCTCAACAGAATCGAAACCTGCCAGATCAGATCGTAGCTGCCGGTTTGATCATAGACCACGCCGCCCAGCCAGCCGCCCAGGAAAGCCCCCAGTTGATGGAAGAGAAACACAATCCCGCCCAGCATCGACAAGTTACGCACGCCAAACATGGTCGCCACCGTGCCATTGGTCAGCGGCACTGTCGACAGCCACAAAAAGCCCATGGCCATGCCAAACATATACGCGCTTAACTGGGTCACCGGCGCCCACAAGAACAGCACGATCACCACTGCCCGCGCCAGGTACAACCCGGTCAGCAGGCGCGGTTTTGACATACGCCCACCGAGCCAACCCGCGGTGTAAGTGCCGAAGATATTGAACAGGCCGATCAGTGCCAGAACGGTCGTACCCACTGTTGCAGGCAAGTGCTGATCCACCAGATAAGCCGGCAGATGAATGCCGATAAACACCACCTGGAAGCCGCAGACAAAAAAACCGAAGGCCAGCAGCCAGAAACCGGAGTGCGAACAGGCCTCGCGCAGCGCTTCCCTGAGGGTTTGCTCCCCGCCAAGACTTGGCATCGGCCGATCCTTGAGCATGCTCACCAGCGGCACGATCAGCGCCACCAATACGCCCAACACCAAAAGCGCCGCCGACCAGCCGAGCCAGCCAATCAGGCCAAGTGTGCCGGGCAGCATCGCAAACTGGCCGAAAGAACCTGCCGCGCTGGCGATCCCCATGCCCATGCTGCGTTTTTCCGCTGGCAATGCGCGACCGACCACACCCAGGATCACCGAAAACGATGTGCCCGACAGGCCGAGACCGATCAGCAGCCCCGCGCTCAGCGACAGTGACAAAGGTGAGTCAGACATCCCCATAAACAACAGCCCCACGGCATACAGCACGCCGCCGACGATCACCACCTTCGCGGCGCCAAAACGGTCCGCCAGTGCTCCGGTAAAGGGCTGGGCCAGGCCCCAGATCAGGTTTTGCAGGGCGATAGCAAACGCGAACACCTCGCGCCCCCAGCCAAACTGCGCACTCATGGGCGGCAGAAACAGCCCGAAACCATGCCTGACACCTAAAGACAACGCCAAAATAAGCGCGCTACCAAGAAGCACCCAACCGCTGTTGCGCCACACCGTTGTCATTGTTGTTCTCCGGGAGCGGGTATATACCCATTTATAGTCGAACGACTGACCTTCAGTCAGTACCCGCCAGTTCATCCAAAAGTTGTAGCAGTTGTGTGCGCTTGGCTTCCCCCAAACGATCCATCAAGCGCTGCTGTGCAGCCTCCCAGGCAGGCAAGGCGGCCGCCAGACAGTCCTCGCCGGCCTGGGTCAGGCAGAGCAGACGATTACGCTGGTCAGCCCCTTCAGTCATCTTCAGCAGGCCTGCGCCCTCAAGTACCCGCACATTGCGCCCCAACGTACTGCGATCCAGCCCCATGGCTTGCGCCAGGCTGGAAATACTCGGCTGGTCAAGACGCTTGAGATTGCAGAGCAAAGAATACTGGGCAACGTTGATCCCGAAGCCATCGAGAGCGTCGTCGTAATGCCTGCTTACGCCGCGTGCCGCACGTCGCAGATTGGTACATAAACACTGAGTTGGTAACATTTCGTATGTATATACCCGCAATAAAACAGAATCAAGATTTAAAAGAGAACTGACTTATTAGTGGGAGCAGCGCCAACCCCACCAGCATCAACACTTCAAGCAACTCCAGCAACGCCCCTGCCGTATCCCCGGTGGTGCCGCCCAATCGGCGCATCATCACCCGGCGCAGCCAGACAAAGCCCACAGCTGCCAGCGCCAATGCCCATAACCCGGCATACCCAAGCAACAACACACAAGCCAGAGCACTGAGCCCCAACACCCACCAGCCCGCCTTGCGCGGCAGATGGTCGGCCAGCGACTGGCCCAAACCGCCAGCGCGCACATAGGCGGTGGTCAGGAACACAGCCAGCAAGGCACTGCGCCCGATCAGGGGCACGATCAGCAACACAGCGCCATTGTGCTGCTCAAGCAACGCCAGCAGCGCACAAAATTTAAGCAACAACACCAGCACCAGCGTCACCACCGCGATCGGCCCACTGCGGGGGTCTTTCATGATGGTCAGGGTGCGTTCGCGATCGCCAAAGCCTCCCAACCAGGCATCGGCACTGTCAGCAAGACCGTCCAGATGCAGCCCGCCACTGAGCAATACCCACAGCGTCAGCAGCAAGGCGGCGTGCAGCATCAAGGGCGCACCCGCTAGCAGGGCATTGGCGCCCCACAGCAGCAGACCGAACAACAACCCCACCAGCGGATAAAACAGCAACGAACGCCCCAGTTCCTGAGGCTTGGGCATACCCGACAGGCGAATCGGCAGGCTGCTTAAAAACTGCAAGGCAATCCAGAACGGCAACATCACGCAACGACCTCGTTCAACTGGCCATCTGCACCGACCTTCAAGCCAAACAGCGCACCGTGGATGACCGGCACTTGCAGCAACTGTTCGCGAGGCAAGCCACGGGCCTGGGCCAGCAGCAGTTTCATCACCCCGCCGTGACAGACCACCAGCACCCGCTCGCCGTCATACAACGCCTGCAAACGGCCGACAGCCGCCACAACTCGTTCAGAAAAATCCAGAACAGGCTCACCCGCAGGCGGTGTGAAGCCGTAGGGGTCAGACCAGAATGCCCCGAGATCCTCGGCATTGGTCTCCATCAACGCGGCGGTGCTGCACCCTTCCCACGCGCCAAAATGAAGTTCTTGCAGGTCTTTGTCGAAAGACACCGGCAGACCGAGTTGTGCACTCAACTCCCGTGCAAACAGCGCACAACGTTGCAGCGGCGAGCTGACAATACGATCCCACGGCCCGCGGCCCTTGACCGACTCGCGCATTTGCGTCCAGCCCAGTGCCGTCAGGGCGTCATCCAGGCTGCCGCGCAAACCGCCACCCAGCTCGGTTTCGCCATGGCGCAACATATCCAGTAGCACTGTCATGCCGGACGGTCTGCCACAGCAGCTTCGGCAAACGTCGCCATCTGGCCGTGAAGGTCGCACGCCAGACGTATCAGCGGCACAGCCAGCGCCGCGCCGCTACCTTCGCCCAGGCGCAGGCCCAGCTCCAGCAACGGCTCGGCCTGCAAGCTTTGCAGCACTTGGCGATGCCCCTGCTCCGCTCCGCGATGGCTGAATATCAGCCACTGACGGCACTCGGGGTTCAAGCGCACGGCAACCATGGCCGCGACAGTGCAGATAAAGCCATCGACCACGGCCACGATGCCTTCCTGGGCGCAGGCCACGTAGGCACCGACCAGGGCTGCAATCTCAAAACCGCCCAGGCGGAACAGTGTTTGCAGCGGATCGTCGAGGTGACCGGCATGTAACGCCAGCGCCCGGTCAATCACCTGCGCCTTATGGCTGACGCCAGCCGCATCCAGCCCCGTACCGGGCCCGGTCAACTGCGAAGCCGGGCAGTCAAGCAACGCACTGGCCACGGCACTGGCAGACGCCGTGTTGCCGATGCCCATTTCGCCGCCAATAAACAGTTCACTGCCCGCTGCCCGAGCCCGCAACACACTGTCGCGCCCCGCCTGCAGGGCCTTTAAACCCTGGCTGTCGGACATCGCAGGGCCCGTCGCAAAATTGGCCGTACCCGCACCCAGCTGCAAGTGACGCACACCCGCCAGCTCCAGCATCGGCGTCACCGTGCCCAGGTCCACCACATCCAGCTGCGCGCCCAACTGACGGGCCAGCACACTGATCGCCGCGCCGCC
>JBILYW010000131.1:0-7680 GCA_044377555.1 Pseudomonas sp. | reverse complement strand
CAGGCCTCGAATGCGTGCTCGGCGCGGGTCACATGCTGCTCGGTCTCGGCAGCACCTTCCCAGTGCACGGCACCAATCTGGCTGCCGTCAATCGGCGTGTAAACCGGCTGATTGCCCTGCTGGTACAACGCGGGGTTCACACCAAGACGATCCAGTAATGCAGCAACCATGGGGGCACTCCTTGAGCTTAAGAAAGATAATTCGCAGGCCATTAGTTGTAGCTGGCTCCCATGGCGGCAACAAACGACCTTTAAGCGAGATATCATTCCAAAAATTCATGCTGCGCTGGTAACGTTGCCTGACAACAAGAATGAGGGGGCTTTTATGCTCAGCCTTTATGTTTAACAAGAAGCGCCATTTGCCTTCGATTACTGCGTTGCAGTGTTTTGAGGCAGTGACCCGCCACCTGAGCTTCACCCGGGCCGCCGAAGAGCTGAACCTGACCCAGAGTGCGGTCAGCAAACAGGTCGCGCAGCTGGAAGAGTTGTTGCAGCACCTGCTGTTTCGCCGGGTGCGTCGCCGTTTACAACTGACGCCAGCCGGTGACTTGTATCTGCTGGAAGTCCGAAAAATCCTGACCCAGGTCGAAATGTCGACCCACACCCTGCGCTCCTATGGCGGCGAAACAGAAGTGTTGCGGGTCTCGACCCCTTCCACCTTTGGTGCTCGCTGGCTGGTGCCGCGCCTCAAGGGCTGGCGCCTGCGCCATCCACATATTCATCTGGACCTGTGCAACGAGCAGCAAGGCGACGATTTGCTGCAAGGGCGCAGTGACCTGGCGTTTTACTTCGGCCAGGGTTCGCGCCCCGGGACCGAGTGCCTGAAGCTGTTTGGCGAAGAGCTGGTGGCGGTATGTGCACCGGCCAGCTTGCCGGCCAGCCCGTTTACCGATCCGACCCAGCTTACCGATCTGGTGCTGCTGCAAAACGCTTCTCGCCCCCAGGCCTGGCACGACTGGTTTGAGAGCCAGGGTTATCGCACCGATCACAGCTATCACGGCCCGCGCTTTGACACCTTTTATATGTGCATCCGCGCCGCCCAGGTGGGATGTGGTGTCGCCCTGCTGCCCCGGTTTCTGGTGGAAGAGGAATTGGCGGACGGCAAGCTGGTCATCGCCTGGCAGCACTTGATGCCGAGTCGCGACGCCTACTACCTGGCCTACCCCGAACATTCGGCGGGCGTGCCCAAGGTGCGGGATTTTGTGAGCTGGATAATGGGGCAACTGAATGACCCGTAATCCTGTGGGAGCGGGCTTGCCCGCGATGAGATTTACGCGAATTAAATGTAAGACCGCGCCGTCTGCATCGCGAGCAAGCCCGCTCCCACAAGGTCGGAACAGGCTTCAACCTTAAAAACTGCTGGCAATACCGCCTGCGGATATGCGCCACTAGCGCCATTCATTGAAAAAGCTGAACACCGTGGCAATCAGGCACGGGCAGCATGGAGATTGCCGCTATGAGCGAGAGTGTGTTTGCCGATCGCATCGTGCAGAACCTGCTCGACACCGACTTCTACAAACTGACCATGATGCAGGCGGTGCTGCACAACTACCCCAACGTTGAAGTCGAGTGGGAATTCCGTTGCCGTAACAGTGAGGACTTGCGCCCGTATCTGAACGAAATTCGCCATCAGATCGATCGTCTGGCCGAATTGAGCATGACTCAGGACCAGTTGGGCTTCCTGGAGCGGATCACGTTCATGACGCCCGACTTCATCCGCTTCCTGGGCTTGTTTCGCTTCAACATGCGTTATGTGCACACCGGGATCGAAAACGGCGAGTTGTTTATTCGCCTGCGCGGCCCGTGGCTGCATGTGATTTTGTTTGAAGTGCCCATGCTGGCGATCGTCAGCGAAGTTCGCAACCGTTCGCGCTATGCCGGCACGGTGCTCTCACAGGCCCGCGAGCAGCTGTATCGCAAGTTCGACTGGCTGCAGGCCAATGCCGGCGCCGACGAACTGTCCGAGTTGCAGGTCGCCGATTTCGGTACGCGCCGACGCTTTTCGTATCGCGTGCAAGAAGAAGTGGTCAACGTGCTCAAGCATGACTTCCCCGGGCGCTTTGTCGGCACCAGCAACGTCAACTTGTCCCGCGAGCTGGACATGAAGCCGCTGGGCACCATGGCCCATGAATGGATCATGGCCCACCAGCAACTGGGCCCGCGGCTGATTGACAGCCAGAGTGCCGCGCTCGATTGCTGGGTGCGCGAATACCGCGGGCTGCTGGGGATTGCACTGACGGACTGCATCACCACCGATGCCTTCCTCAAAGACTTCGATCTTTACTTTGCCAAGCTGTTCGACGGTTTACGCCATGACTCGGGCGACCCGGTGGTGTGGGCTGAAAAATGCATCGCGCATTACCACAAGCTGGGCATCGACCCGATGAGCAAGACCCTGGTGTTCTCCGACAGCCTGACGCTACCTCGCGCACTGGAAATCTTCCGGGCGCTGCGCGGCAGAATCAATGTCAGCTTCGGCATCGGCACCAACCTTACCTGTGACATTCCGGGTGTCGAGCCGATGAGCATCGTGCTTAAAATGACCGCCTGTAATGGCTCGCCAGTGGCCAAGATTTCGGATGAGCCGGGTAAAACCCATTGCTCTGATCCAAACTTCGCGGCCTACCTGCGCCACGTTTTCCAAGTTCCTGAACATTCTCCCAAGGAGTGAATCATGCAGGCCGTACAGCGTCAGATTGCTGCAGACCTCAAGGTCCAACCGCCATTTAAAGACACCACCGCCCTTGAAGCCGAGGTCGCTCGACGCATCACCTTTATTCAGTGCTGCCTGCACAACGCCAGGCTCAAGACCCTGGTACTGGGGATCAGCGGCGGGGTCGACTCACTGACCGCAGGCTTGATGGCTCAACGCGCCGTCCAGCAATTGCGCGAACAGACGGGCGATCAGTCGTATCGTTTTATTGCCGTACGCTTGCCTTACGGCGTGCAGCACGACGAAAGCGACGCCACCGCGGCGGTCGACTTTATCAAACCGGATGAGCGCCAAACCGTGAACATCGGCCCGGCGGTCAAGGCCCTGGCGGCTGAAGTCAGCGCCTTTGAAGGCAAACCGCCTGCCACCGTTGATTTTGTATTGGGCAACACCAAGGCGCGGATGCGGATGGTGGCGCAATACACCATCGCCGGCGCAACCGGCGGCCTGGTGATCGGCACTGACCACGCTGCCGAAGCCGTAATGGGGTTTTTCACCAAGTTCGGTGATGGCTCCTGCGACCTGGCGCCACTCAGCGGGCTGGTAAAGAACCAGGTACGGGCAATTGCACGGCACTTTGGCGCCCCTGAGGCGCTGGTCGAAAAAGTCCCGACTGCCGACCTGGAAGACCTGGAGCCGGGCAAGCCTGACGAAGCGTCCCACGGCGTGACCTATGCCGAGATTGATGCCTTCCTGCATGGCGAACCGGTGAGCGAAGAAGCGTTCGGCATCATCTGCCGCACCTACGAGAAGACCCACCACAAGCGCGAGATGCCGTTCGCGCCTTGATCATTGCGGGAGCGGGCTTGCTCGCGATGCAGGCGCCGCGATTTGTCAGGCAAATCGAGGTGGTGCTATCGCGAGCAAGCCCGCTCCCACAGTGGTTTCATCATAGGCTGTACGAAAAAACGGAATGAACCCCACATTTTTTTTCGCTTGTCGCCCCCGCGCCCAAAGGCTTTGATAGGCGTCTATTTCGTCGCCAGAGCCCTGCCCCATGTCTTCTTTCGATGGTTTGTTCTCCCTTGTGGATTCTTTGCTCGGCCAACCTGCCGCTGGCTGGCTGCGCAAGCATGTCGAAGTGCCTGAAGGGCTGCTGCGCTTCAGTTGGCATGAGGAAGCGCTGCACAGGGCATGGCTCGCCGAAGCGCTGAACCTGTGCCTGTTGCACAAACTGGTGGAGGCCGTACCGGACGGTCGGCGTTATGTCGAAGAACAAGCCCTGCAGGGCCGCAAGGTGGTATTCGACCACGGCGCGATTCGCACCGTGGACTGGCCCGCAAACGGAGAACTGCCCCGCGGCCGTCAGGCATTTTCGCGTTTGTTGGAGCCGTTGGGCTTCACTGATGTACGAACTTACCCCCTGACCAAGCTGAACATGACCGGCTGGGGCTATCGGCAAATGGACCTGCCCGAGGACATTGCCCAGTTTTTTGTCTCGGAACTGCACCCCGGTCGCTTCAGCGAAGCCTTCCAGCAGGCTGTCACACGCGTCGTCGGCTCCAGCCTCGACCCGCTGCAAGCCGCACACCAGAGCATCCTCAGCCGCCTTACCCTGACCCGCCATTGCAGCCTGAACGAAGCGCAAGCGTTGTTGCCGGCGCTGTATCAGGCATTCGGCCGCCAGCATGGCACGGTGCTGGAGGCGGACTACCAATGCCTGCTCGCTGAAAGTGCTGAAATGGCCTGGATCAGCACC
Source organism: Pseudomonas sp. (assembly GCA_044377555.1). GTDB lineage: Bacteria > Pseudomonadota > Gammaproteobacteria > Pseudomonadales > Pseudomonadaceae > Aquipseudomonas. The sequence goes on along the minus strand of JBILYW010000131.1, from coordinate 3,269 downwards.
GAAGGCAACAGCTTCAACCACCTGACTGACCGGGTGCAGGACCTTGAGGCCTGTGTCGCGCAACAACGCGATCTGCAGCGGCCAATGAAAGACAGCATTGAAGTGTCGGCCTCAGGCCGGGTGATGCAGACTGCCTATCGTGCCTGTACGGTTACCCGCGGCCTGGTCGATGCCAAAGGCCAGTACCGCGAACACGCGGTACCCGGGTCGTTTGTGGAGTTTATCCAGCGCAAGGTCGACCCGGACAACGGGCGGATCGACCTGAATTTCGACAGCAGCAACGCCCAGGGCATTTTCAAGATGACCGACTCGAAAGCCTGACCCTGAACGCAAGCAGCCCTGACGGCGCAAGGCACGTCAGGGCTGCTTGAAGGCGGATCGGGTTCTTATTTAAGGACCACTGCGCCTTTCATCATCGAGTTATGGCCCGGGAAGGTGCAGAAGAATTCGTACTCTTCGCCCGCTTTAAGCTTGGCCACATCGAAGGTTACGGCGTCTTTCTCGCCGGCACCGATCACTTTGGTGTGGGCGATTACCCGCTCATCACCGTCCTTGAGGTAGTTTTTATCCAGACCGGCAGCAATGCCGTCGGTGGAGATTGCCTGCATGTCTGCCTTTTTGCTCAAGACCCAGTTATGGCCCATGACGTTTTTCGGCAGGTTGCCGGAGTGCGTCAGGTTAACGGTGAAGGTCTTGCAGGATTTGTCGATGACGATCTCTTTCGTGTTGTAAGACATCTGGTCAGTCGAATCGACAGTCACCGCGCACTCGGCCGCCAGCAAATGGCCGCTGGCCAGGGTCAAAAGGGATACCGCAACAACTTTGGCAAACATGGTCTATCTCCAAGGCAGGGTATGAATAGCTAAAATCTGTATACAGATTGCCTGAAAATTGTATCGATTCATATGATCTGAGTCATGGTCTATTGCCGCGATCGAGACAATCCATCCCAAAATGGACTTCAGGCATATAACCTTAGGCCATCTTTTTGATTTTTGGGGAATAAGTGATGGGACTTCCTGCATTGATGACCTGTTTGCTGGCCGCCTACGCCTGCGGCGCCTGTGGCCGGGACGAGATTTAATCCACAACCGGCTTTTGGGTGGGTGTAGAGTCGTATTTTCAGTGCAAAATACAACCTTGCAAAAACCCAGCTAACGGCTAAGCACTAATACAGGGCAGAATACGCGCCGCTTAACCTCACCTTCGACCCCAAGAGGATCGCCCATGGCCAAACCAAATTACAACTTCGCTAAGCGTCAAAGAGACTTGGCTAAAGAGCAGAAGAAAGAGGAAAAGCTTGCCCGCAAGAAAGCGGCAGCTGAAGAAGGCACCGTAGAGCTGGACCCGAATGCCGACATCGAAGCCGATGAAGACGGCGAGGCTGTCGCTGAGAGCACCGACACCCCAGCAGCAAAAGCACCAGACGCGTAACCCCCCTCGGCCCGGTTATCCACAACCCGGCCCACAGGATCTGTGATCAGGATCAGCAGCCCGGCTGTTGATCCTCGCAGTTAGCCTGAACTCCCCTGCAGCACCCTCAGACGCTTTAAGCAACACACCCCCTACACATAGACGCAAATCGGCCTACGCACGCTTGGCAAGCCTCTCCACGGGGCAGAAAGCACAACGCCAGCCCGAAGGCTGGCGTTGCAGGTGAATACTGCGCGATTTCTTGTGGGAGCGAGCCCGCTCGCAAAGGTCTCATCAAGCAACGCCGCGATCATCCAGCAACCCCGCGTTATCGTGAACCTTCTTCGCGAGCAGGCTCGCTCCCACAAAGTATCCCTAGCGCGGCACTACCGGCTTGCGGGTCGGCTTTTGGCTTTTGCCACCCTTGGCAGCTTCATGACGCTCTTTGGCTGCTTGTTTGTTGCGGGCGAACGCTGCGGCCTTGGCCTGTTCACGCTTGTCCCACGGGTTGCCGCCATCGCTGGCACGCGGCGGCAGGCCGGTGTGCTGGGTCAGGATCTTGGTGGTTTTCTCACCGGCTACCTTGTGGCTGCCAACAGGCGTCGAGTTCTTGCGACGGGCACTCTGGTAGCTGTCGGTCGCAGGCTGATGCAGCGGGATCAACTGGTCTTTGCCCGAACCGATCAGGTCAGCACGCCCCATGCGGGTCAGGGCTTCACGCAGCATCGGCCAGCCTTTCGGGTCGTGGTAGCGCAAGAACGCCTTGTGCAGACGGCGCTGCTCTTCGCTCTTGACGATAACGACCGAGTCGCTCTTGTACGTGACCTTGCGCAGCGGGTTCTTGCCCGAGTGGTACATCGCGGTGGCGGTGGCCATCGGCGACGGGTAGAACGCCTGCACCTGGTCGGCACGGAAACCGTTGCCCTTGAGCCACAGCGCAAGGTTCATCATGTCTTCGTCTTTGGTACCGGGGTGAGCGGCAATGAAGTACGGGATCAGGTACTGCTCTTTGCCTGCTTCCTTGGTGTACTTCTCGAACATGCGCTTGAACTTGTCATAGCTGCCAATGCCCGGCTTCATCATCTGGTTGAGCGGACCTTCCTCGGTGTGTTCCGGGGCGATCTTCAGATAACCACCCACGTGGTGGGTGACCAGTTCTTTGACGTATTCAGGCGATTCAACCGCCAGGTCGTAGCGCAAGCCCGATGCGATCAGGATCTTCTTCACGCCCGGCAAGGCACGGGCACTGCGATACAACTGGATCAGCGACGAGTGGTCAGTGTTCAGGTTCGGGCAGATGCCCGGGAACACGCAAGACGGCTTGCGGCACGCGGATTCGATTTCCGGCGTTTTGCAGGCGATGCGGTACATGTTCGCCGTCGGGCCGCCGAGGTCGGAAATAACACCGGTAAAGCCAGGCACCTTGTCGCGGATCTCTTCGATTTCACGAATGATCGACTCTTCGGAGCGGTTCTGGATGATCCGGCCTTCGTGCTCGGTAATCGAGCAGAAGGTGCAGCCGCCGAAGCAGCCACGCATGATGTTGACCGAAAAACGAATCATGTCGTAGGCAGGGATTTTTTCCTTGCCGTACGCAGGGTGCGGAATACGTGCGTAAGGCATGCCAAACACGTAGTCCATTTCTTCGGTAGTCATCGGGATCGGTGGCGGGTTGAACCACACGTCCACTTCGCCGTGCTTTTGTACCAGCGCACGGGCGTTACCCGGGTTGGTTTCAAGGTGCAACACGCGGTTGGCGTGAGCATAAAGCACCGCATCGCCACGCACTTTCTCGACCGAGGGCAAGCGGATGACTGTCTTGTCGCGGGTCATGCGCGGGCTGGCCAGGATCTGTA
>JBILYW010000129.1:0-7691 GCA_044377555.1 Pseudomonas sp. | reverse complement strand
AGCGTACCGAACTGTCGCTGCTGCCGAGCCTGGCGGTGCCGACAGACAATGGCCAGAGTGTTGCCCTGTCGCAAATTGCGACCCTGGAATATGGCTTTGAAGAGGGCATTATCTGGCACCGCAACCGTTTGCCGAACGTGACCGTGCGTGCGGATATTTATGGCAAGGAGCAACCGGCAACGTTGGTGCAGCAGATACTGCCGACCCTTGAAGGCGTACGTGCCGAATTGCCGGACGGTTATTTGCTGGAGGTGGGCGGCACCGTCGAAGACTCCACTCGTGGCCAGGACTCGGTGAAAGCCGGTGTGCCGCTGTTTATCGTGGTGGTACTGACCTTGCTGATGGTGCAGTTGCGCAGCTTCTCGCGCATGGTGATGGTGTTTCTGACCGCACCGCTGGGCCTGATTGGCGTGACGCTGTTCCTGCTGCTGTTCGGCAAGCCCTTCGGCTTTGTGGCGATGCTGGGCACCATTGCGCTGTCGGGGATGATCATGCGCAACTCGGTGATCCTGGTGGACCAGATCGAGCAGGACAAGGCGGCGGGGCTGGACCCGTGGCAGGCGATTATTGAAGCGACGGTACGGCGTTTCCGCCCGATTGTGCTGACCGCGCTGGCGGCGGTGCTGGCGATGATTCCGTTGTCACGCAGCGTGTTCTTCGGGCCGATGGCAGTCGCCATCATGGGCGGGCTGATCGTGGCGACAGTGCTCACGCTGCTGTTCCTGCCGGCGCTGTATGCCGCGTGGTTCAAGGTGAAGAAGGTTTGAAACCCTGGCTCCCGCAGTCATCAGATTCTGTGGGAGCCGGTTTGCCGGCGATGCGGTCAGCAGGGTGCCACTGACCGCACGTGATCAGCGAACCTGATCTACACGCAGGCGGATGGGCTGCTGGGTTTTGGCATTCAGGTCGACGCTGTTGCGCTCAGTGCTGATAAACAGCAACCGGCCGTTTTCTTCGATCCGTGCACTCACCGCGTAGGTATGGCCCGGCTTGATCTGTGCCGGGTCATAGGTCAGGTGAAAGGGCAGGGGAACCTGGCCTTTGACCGGGCCGCTCTGTTTGGCCAGGGTTACCGCCGGTGCGTCGGCCAGCGAGACATCCTGCAAGCTCACTTCCAGAGTGGCGGTAGGCGGCAAGGCGATACGCTGCAGGTAAAACACTTCGCCGTCGAGGGACGCTTGCGGGGTAGAGGTCATCGAGCTACAGGCTCCGAGCAAGGCTGTGAGGCTGAGTAACAGAACTTTTTTCATGGTGTGCTCCTATCAAGATGTTTTTTCGAGCGAAAGCGGCGGCTGTTCTTGCGTATCTTCGCTGCGATGCAGGGCCACCTGGCGAATCGACAGGCGAATTTCGGCCGGCAACACACGCTTGGCTGCGCCTTCGGCCAGTTCACCGAGCAGCTTGTGATAGCTCAGCTTGCCGTTGGCATCACGGCGCAGCACGTCTTCTTCAAGCAATGTCTGGATAAAGTGGCGGAACAGGCTTTTGTCGAAGAACTCGGGGGCATTGAGCCCGTGCAGGATCGACAGCCGCTGGGCCATCACGGTGCACAGGTCTTCCAGCTCTTCGGCGCTCAAGGTGTTCTGGCCGCTGTTGAGCAGCAGTGAAGTGGCCATGTAGAAGCGCTGCAGGGTTTGCGCAATGCTCCTGGACAGCAGCGTCAGCAAGACGAAGTGCCGCGAGCTTGGCGCCGGGCGCAGGTAGACGTCTTTCTCGAAGCGCAACAAACCTTGTTCCACAAAGGATTCGAGCCATTGGTCCACCACGGCATCGAGTTCTTCCAGCGTCCAGCGGATAAACAGTTCCGATTGCAGGTACGGGTACAGCGCATGGGTGTAGCGCAGGATCTGCTCGCGGCTCATGCGCGAGGTGCTCTGGAAGAAGCAGGCGAGCAACGACGGCAATGCAAAAATGTGCAGAACGTTGTTGCGGTAATAGGTCATCAGTACCGCGTTCTGTTCATCCAGGTACAGGATTTTGCCCAGTGCATCGCTTTGCTCTGAGAGCAGATTCATGTCTTTGACATGGTTGATCAGTGCGCGGCCGTCGCCTTCGGGCAAGGTGGTGTGCGGCGAGTAAGGCACGCGGCGCAGCAGGGCCAGATACAGGTCCAGCACCCGTGCCATCGCCTGTTCGTCCAGGGCCAGCCTGGTGGTTGACAGCAAGGCCAGCGCCACCAGATTCACCGGGTTGATGGCCGCAGCTTCATTGAGGTGCTGGGCAACTTTCTCACCCAGACGATTGGTGGTCGCGCTCAACCATTCAGGACGGTACAGCGGTGCAAGCTCCTGCTTGCGCCAGCCCGGCTGCTCCTGTTCAAGGAACTCGGCCAGTTTGATCGGTTCGCCAAAGTTGACTGCGACCTGACCGAACTTTTGTTTTTTAAGGGCGCCCAGCACTTTGAAAATATCGAAGATCGACTCTTTTTTCTTGCTGGCACCGCGCAGCTCGCCCAGATAGGTGCGGCCTTCGAGTACACGCTCGTAACCGATGTACACCGGCACAAACACGATTGGCATGCGCGACGAACGCAAGAAGCTGCGCACGGTGATGGCCAGCATCCCGGTCTTGGGTTGCAGCATGCGCCCGGTGCGCGAACGGCCGCCCTCGACGAAGTACTCCACCGGGAACCCCTTGGTGAACAGGGTGTGCATGTATTCGTTGAACACGGAGGTGTACAGCGGGTTGCCCTTGAAGGTGCGGCGCATGAAAAAGGCACCGCCACGGCGCAGCAAGCGGCCCATCACCGGCATGTTCAGGTTGATCCCGGCGGCGATGTGCGGCGGGGTCAGGCCGTTGCGAAACAGCAGATAGGACAGCAGGAGGTAGTCGATGTGGCTGCGGTGGCACGGCACATAGACGATTTCGTGGCCTTGGGCGATCTTCTGCACACCCTCGATGTGGTTGACCTTCACCCCGTCGTAAATCTTGTTCCAGAACCAGCTCAGGATCACTTCAAAAAAACGGATCGCGGTGTAGGTGTAGTCCGAGGCGATTTCATTGGCGTAGCGCAATGCCTGGGCACGGGCCTTGTCCGCAGAGATATTCTCGCGTTCGGCCTCGTCGAGGATCGCCTGGCGTACGGAGGGTTCGTTGACCAGCCCTTTGACCAGGTTGCGCCGGTGCGAGAGGTCGGGGCCGATGGTTGCGGTTTTCAGGTTGCGAAAGTGCACGCGCAAAATACGTTGCGCCATGCGCACGGTGCGTTCGTGACCCTTGTTGAGGTCGATCAGTTCGCGCAAATGGATCGGTGCCGAGAACTGCACCCGGGTTTTGCGGCCCAGAATCAGGATGCGCAGCATGCGGCGCAGGCGCCCGGTCACTGCCCAACTGTCGGCAAACAGCAGTTTCCAGGGGCTGGATTCGCTGTCGGGGGACTGGCCCCAGAACACGCTGACCGGGATGATCTGCGCATCCTCGGCCGGGTTCAGGGTCAAGCCGTCCACCAGACGGGTCAGGGCAGGGGGGGCGCCACGCTTGTCCTGACGGCCCAGCCAGTCGGGCTCGGGGGTCAGGTAGAAGAAGGCGGCAGGCTCGATCATGGTACCTACTGCCACCGGCAGTACCGGGCGGGGCAGGCCGGCCTTGGAGCATTCGGTATCAACCACGGCCAGTTCGGTCAGCGAGGGTGATTGCAAAACGTAGAACACTGGCCGGCTGCGATCCAGGTTCAGGGTCAGGGAAGACTGGTTAATGGTCTCAGAGCGCACCCACAGGTACAGCAAGCGACGCAGGGCGCCAAAGACAAGGCGGCGGAATGGGGAGGGGGTCATACGGCTTCTGCGTTAGTGGATTAAACGAGCGTTTACTCGGCCGGGTAGTGTGCCGTATCTCCGGAAAATCGGCAAAAAAGCGGCGAACTAATATTGATTGAGTGTTTTTTTGCCTGACTTATACTCGGAGCTCTTTCGCTGTGCTGCGTAAGACCAAGAATCAAAAAGTCTAGTTCAAGCGAAAGTTCTCAAGGGGCCAATTTTGAGCCCGATCAATAATAAAAAGGGGGATAGATTTTATGACAACGCGCGTAACAGGCAGTGTGAAGTGGTTCAACGACGCCAAGGGCTACGGTTTTATTCAGTGTGAAAACGGGGCTGACGTATTTGTGCATTACCGCGCCATTCGCGGTGAAGGCCATCGCAGCCTGGCTGAAGGCCAGCAGGTCGAATACACCCAGGTCACAGGTGACAAGGGGTTGCAGGCTGAAGATGTAGTGGGGTTGTAACGCTGTCACCCTGTGAGAGCGGGCTTGCCCGCGATTGCATCACCGCATGTGCAATAGACACCGCGTTGGTCGCATCGCAGGCAAGCCAGCTCCCACCAGGGATCTATAGCCGATCCGAATCAGGAACCGGTTTTCCAGGTGATTTCTTCCTGGCCGTCTTCGCTGATACGAATCCAGCGATCGGCGTCTGCTTCACCCTGTTCTTCTACCCAGCTGCCCGGTGCACAGCGTACTTCGACGTTCAGCGCCTTAAAGGCCGCGTGGGCGCAGGTGATGTCGTCTTCCCACGGCGTCTTGTCGCTGTCCAGGTACAGGCTGTTCCATTTGCCGACGGCTTTTGGCATCCAGGTAACGGGTACGTCGCCAGCGGTGCACTTCCAGGTTTCGCCTTTCTTTTTCCACTCGGTGCACGGGCCCAGCACTTCAGCCAGCCAGGCTTCGACGTCTTTGTAAGTGACGGCTTCTTTCAGGTAAATCTCGATATCGGGTTGGCGCATGGATGTCCTCACTGCGGGTCTGAAAAATCCACTCGCGGATTAATCGGGTCAAGGGCCTGTGCCCTTGACCGTAAAGTTGGTTATTGAAGTACGAAGTAATCGTAGCGCATCGAAACTGTCACCACTAAAGGCTCCGGGTGTTCGATGACCCGGGTCCGACGCTCGGCACTGGCGCGCCAGCCGTGGGGGGTCATGGCCAGCAAGTTGGCGCGATCCTGAGGTTCACTCAAGCTGAGGGTGAATTCCAGTGTTTCGCTGTGTTGCAACTGCATGCCTTCAGGCACCAGCGCCAAATGCTTGTCGTCAGCGTAGTCGCGTACTTCGTCGTACAGCCGCTCGCGCAATTCCATCAAGTGCCCGCGAGTCGGGCCTACACGCATCAGGCCGCCTCCCGGGGTGAGCAGGCGCTTGGCTTCGAGCCAGTCCAGCGGGCTGAACACGCTGGCCAGAAACTGGCAGCTGGCATCGGCCAATGGCACGCGGGCCATGCTGGCGATCAGCCAGGTCAGGTGCGGGTTGCGTTTGCAGGCGCGCTTGACCGCTTCGCGGGAGATATCCAGCGCGTAGCCATCGGCGTTGGGCAAGGCCTCGGCGATTTGCGCGGTGTAGTAACCCTCGCCACAACCGATGTCGAGCCAGCGCTGTGGCGCACGCTCGGCAGCCAGTTCGGCCAGGCGTTTGGCCACCGGGGCGTAGTGGCCGGCGTTGAGAAAGTCGCGGCGGGCTTCAACCATGGCCTGGTTATCACCCGGGTCGCGGCTGTTTTTGTGTTGCACCGGCAGCAGGTTCAAGTAGCCCTGGCGGGCACGGTCAAAGCGATGGCCGGCCGGGCAAACCACGCCATTGTCGACCGCGCTGAGCGGCTCGGAGCAGATCGGGCAGGCAAGCATCAGGCGAGCAACTTGATCAGGGTGTGGTAGTAGATCTCGGTCAGTACATCAAGATCGCTGGCCAGAACCCGCTCGTTGACCTGGTGAATGGTCGCGTTGACCGGGCCCAGTTCGACCACTTGCGTGCCCAGGGTCGCGATAAAGCGGCCATCGGAGGTACCACCGCTGGTGGAAGCCTTGGTTTCGCGGCCGGTCACCTGCTTGATGCTCGACGACACTGCGTCCAGCAGGGCGCCCGGCTCGGTCAGGAACGGCAGGCCGGACAGCGCCCAGTCGATGTGCCAGTCCAGGCCATGCTTGTCCAGGATGTCAGCCACGCGCTTTTGCAGGCCTTCCACGGTGGACTCGGTCGAGAAACGGAAGTTGAACACAGCTACCAGATCGCCCGGGATCACGTTGGTCGCGCCAGTGCCGGAGTTGAGGTTGGAAATCTGGAAGCTGGTCGGCGGGAAGAACGAGTTGCCGTTGTCCCAATGCTCGGCGGCCAGTTCGGCCAGCGCAGGTGCTGCCAGATGGATCGGGTTTTTCGCCAGGTGCGGGTAGGCCACGTGGCCCTGGATGCCGCGAACGGTGAGTTTGGCGCCCAGGGAACCGCGACGGCCATTTTTGACCACGTCGCCCACCAGGGTGGTGCTCGACGGCTCGCCCACGATGCACCAGTCCAGACGCTCGTTTCGGGCTTTGAAACGCTCGACCACAGCCTTGGTGCCGTGGTGCGCCGGGCCTTCTTCGTCGCTGGTGATCAGGAACGCAACTGAACCCTTGTGGTCCGGGTAGTCGGCGACAAAACGCTCGGCGGCCACCAGCATTGCAGCCAGGCTGCCTTTCATGTCGGCAGCGCCACGGCCGCAGAGCATGCCGTGTTCATCAATCAGTGCGTCAAACGGGTCGTTTTGCCAGGCCTGGACCGGGCCGGTCGGTACCACGTCGGTGTGGCCGGCAAAGCACAGCACCGGGCCTTCGTGTTTGCCGTGGGTGGCCCAGAAGTTGTCGACGTCTTCAATGCGCATTGGCTCCAGCTTGAAGCCGGCATCGCCCAGGCGCTGCATCATCAACTTCTGGCAGTCGGCGTCGATCGGCGTCACGGAAGGGCGACGGATCAGATCGCAGGCAAGTTGCAGGGTCGGCGAAAGGTCGGCGTGGGCCGTCATGGTGTGAACTCCGAGTCTGGGCGTGTGCGGGGCGGGCGAGAAAGGGCGGACATCTTAAAGCAAAACGGCGGCCAGAGGCCGCCGTTTAGAGGTTGCAGTCAATTTATGCAGCAGGTTGTTCTTCAGTGGCTTCGACCGGTTTGGGCAGCGAAGACAGGAAGGCCATGATCAGTGCCGCCAGATACGGCAGCGATTGCACCAGCAGCATGACTACCCAGAAACGCATGTCGTTGCTCGGCAGACCTTGTACCAGGAATATCCCCAGCGCCGCGCCCCAGAGCAACAGCATGATGAACACTTCTTCGCGGGCTTCCGAGATGGCGACCCAAAAGCCGTGGTTGTCGGCGTTTTTAGGCGTACGGAAGAACGGAATGCTGGTGGTGAAGAAACCGTACAGCACCGCTTTGGCGATGGTGTGCGACAACGCCAGCCCGGCCAGTGCCGCCGCAAACGCATCCTTGAGGTTAACCCCCACGGCACGGCGGTACAGGAAGATGATCTTGCCGACCTTGAACACGAACAGTGCCAATGGCGGGATGGCGAAAATCAGCAGCGGCGGATCGACCCGCGTCGGCACGATAATCATCGCCGCCGACCACAACAGGGCGCCCACGGTGAAGAAGATGTTCATGCCATCGGCCACCCACGGCAACCAGCCCGCGAGGAAGTGATAGCGCTGGCCGCGGGTCAGTTCCGTGTCTTTACCGCGCAACAGGCTTGAGGTGTGACGCTTGATGATCTGAATCGCACCGTAGGCCCAGCGGAATCGCTGTTTCTTGAAGTCGATAAAGGTATCGGGCATCAGGCCCTTGCCGTAGCTGTTGTGGGAATAGGCTGCGGAGTAACCTTTTTCGAACACCCGCAGGCCCAGTTCGGCGTCTTCACAGATGCACCAGTCGGCCCAGCCAAGCTCTTCGAGGACGGAGCGTCG
>JBILYW010000128.1:0-7699 GCA_044377555.1 Pseudomonas sp. | reverse complement strand
GTATTCTGGCCGTTTTTTATTCTCTGCCTGTTTGAGAAGGTCCAGAACGGCCTGGACATGAAGGGCCGATCATACTTCTGGCACCCCGAGACCAGAGGCTTGCTGATCATGTTTCTGGTCATGCTGTTGGTGCTGGTGTCCATGTTTTTCAATCGGCCCACGGATACGGTGTTTGTGCTTTATGCCAATCTGGTATTGATTGCCTGCGGCGCCGGGATGTTTGTTGAGGCCCAGCGCGCAATCAATGTATTGAGCGGTGACCCGAATGGCCGCTGCAATAGCGCGCTCAGCGGTACAAATATTGTGTGGATGGCTATCGGGGTGCTGTACATGAGCCTCATTGTTTATGCCGTATTTATGCTCCAAGGTTGATTTTTTGACATAAAAAAACCGGGCAACCCTGGTGGGTGCCCGGTTTTTTATTGCGCTATCAAACCATCAGCCGATGGTCATCAGGCTCGCGTTACCGCCAGCAGCAGCGGTGTTGACGCTCAGGGCGCGCTCGATCACAAGGCGTTCCAGGGCGATGTTGGTTTCGCCCTGGGACAGGCCCTGCACGCCAACGATGGCGCCAGCGCGTTTGGCCACTTGCTGGCACACGTCACGCAGCTGGTCGCAGTCGCCGTGGTGCAGGACGGCGTCGAAGATCACTTCGTCCTTGGTCCAGTCAGCCACCAGCGTGATGCGCGATTGCACCTCTTTTGGCAGACGGGCGAGCAAGGCTTTGGCCAGTTCGCTTTCCGGCAGTACAGCCGAACTGCCCACGGCCAGTACGGCGGCCAGTTGGGTCAGCAGATCGCTTTCAACTTCGGCCAGGCACAGCACGTGTTCGCGCGGCAGGATGGCGTAGCTGTTGCGTTCGCCGGTCGGGCCTGCCAGTAAACGGGTGATGCCGCTTTGCGAGTGGGCAGCGAATTCGTTGCACAGCTCGGCCAGCGCCGCTTGCTGGTTGCTTTGCGCCCAGGCTTGCAGAGCATTGAGCGGTTGGCTCATGGCTTCGCGGGCTTGAGTGTCTGGCGCGGTGACAGTGTCGACCTTGGCAAACGCCTGCTCGATGGCGTTGTTTGGACGGGTCGACAGCAAGCGGTACATGTACAGCGGACCACCGGCTTTAGGGCCTGTGCCCGACAAGCCTTCGCCACCGAACGGTTGTACGCCGACCACGGCACCTACGATGTTGCGGTTGACGTAGACGTTACCGGCGTTGACGTTGTTGACCACTTTGGCAATGGTTTCGTCGATGCGGGTGTGTACGCCCAGTGTCAGGCCGTAACCCGAAGCGTTGATCTGTGCGATCAGCTGGTCGATGTCTTTGCGCTTGTAGCGCACCACGTGCAGGACCGGACCGAAGATTTCGCGTTCCAGCTCATCGAAGCTTTCCAGTTCAATCAGGGTCGGCATGACGAAGGTGCCGCGTTTGCATTCTTCGATGTCGGCAATGGCCATCTGGTAAACGGTGCGGCCCTTGTCGCGCATACCCTGGATGTGTTGCTCGATCCCGGCCTTGGCTTCGGCGTCGATTACCGGGCCAATGTCTACGTTCAGACGTTCCGGGTTACCCATGCGCGATTCGGCCATGGCACCTTTAAGCATTTCGATGACGCGGTCTGCAGAATCTTCCTGCAGGCACAGTACGCGCAATGCCGAGCAACGCTGACCGGCGCTGTCGAAGGCCGAGGACACCACGTCGATAACCACTTGTTCGGTCAGTGCCGAGGAGTCGACGATCATGGCGTTCTGGCCGCCGGTTTCGGCGATCAGCGGGATAGGACGGCCCTGAGCATCCAGGCGGCCTGCCACGTTGCGTTGCAGCAAGCGTGCAACTTCGGTGGAACCGGTGAACATCACGCCTTTGACCCGATCGTCGCCAACCAGACGCGCGCCCACGGTTTCGCCGCGACCTGGCAGCAATTGCAGCACGCCTTGCGGGATACCGGCTTCGATCAGGATGCGTACTGCTTGAGCGGCAACCAGCGGAGTCTGTTCGGCAGGTTTGGCCAGTACCGGGTTACCGGCAGCCAATGCCGCAGCTACTTGACCGCTGAAAATGGCCAGCGGGAAGTTCCACGGGCTGATGCAGACCACCGGGCCCAGCGGGCGGTGGGCATCGTTGGTGAAGTCGTTGCGGGCCTGTACTGCGTAGTAACGCAGGAAGTCGACCGCTTCACGCACTTCGGCGATGGCGTTGGCGAAGGTCTTGCCGGCTTCACGGGCCAGCAGGCCCATCAGTGGCTGGATCTCGGCTTCCATCAGGTCCGCGGCGCGTTCCAGAATCGCAGCGCGCTCGGCGGGCGGTGTGGCCTGCCAGATCGGCGCGGCGCTCAGGGCGCACTGGATGGCGTTGTCGGCATCTTCAATGGTGGCTTCTTGCACATAACCGACCACGTCACGCAGATCGGCCGGGTTGAGTACCGGTGCAGGTGCTTCGCTGCTGGAATCGCAACCGAGCATCGGTGCGGCTTTCCAGTCGTTGTGGGCCGTGGCCAGCAATGCACAGGACAGCGATGCCAAGCGGTGCTCGTTGGACATGTCGATGCCGCTGGAGTTGGCGCGCTCGCTACCGTAAAGGTCACGCGGCAGCGGGATACGCGGGTGCGGCAAACCGAAGCCGCCTTCCGCCGTTGCCATCTGCTCGATCTGGCTCACCGGGTCGGCCACCAACTGGTGGATCGCGATGGTGTGGTCGGCGATGCGGTTGACGAACGAGGTGTTCGCACCGTTTTCCAGCAAGCGGCGCACGAGGTAGGCCAGCAGTGTTTCGTGGGTACCAACCGGAGCGTACACACGGCACGGACGGTTCAGTTTGCCTTCGGAAATCTTACCTACAACCTGTTCGTAGAGCGGTTCGCCCATACCGTGCAGGCATTGGAATTCGTACTGGCCCGGGTAGTAGTTCTGACCTGCGATGTGGTAAATCGCCGACAACGTTTGGGCGTTGTGGGTGGCGAACTGCGGGTAGATGGCTTCGGGTACGGCCAGCAGTTTTTTCGCGCAAGCGATGTAGGACACGTCGGTGTACACCTTGCGGGTGTAGACCGGGTAGCCTTCCAGGCCTTCGACCTGGGCGCGCTTGATTTCGCTGTCCCAGTACGCGCCTTTTACCAGACGGATCATCAGGCGATGACGGCTGCGGCGAGCCAGGTCAATCACGTAGTCGATCACGTATGGGCAGCGTTTCTGGTAAGCCTGGATCACGAAGCCGATGCCGTTCCAGCCAGCCAGTTGCGGCTCGAAGCACAGGCGTTCCAGCAGATCGAGGGAGATTTCCAGGCGGTCGGCTTCTTCGGCATCGATGTTCAGGCCGATGTCGTACTTCTTGGCCAGCAAGGTCAGCGACAGCAGGCGCGGGTACAGCTCGTCCATCACGCGCTCGTACTGGGCGCGGCTGTAACGCGGGTGCAGGGCCGACAGCTTGATGGAGATGCCCGGGCCTTCGTAAATGCCACGACCGTGAGAGGCTTTGCCGATCGAGTGGATGGCTTGCTCGTAGGACGCGAGGTACTTTTGTGCGTCATGTTCGGTCAGAGCCGCTTCGCCGAGCATGTCGTAGGAGTAACGGAAACCCTTGGCTTCAAAACGCGTGGCGTTGGCCAGGGCTTCGGCGATGGTTTCGCCGGTCACAAACTGCTCGCCCATCAGGCGCATGGCCATGTCGACGCCCTTGCGGATCATCGGCTCGCCGCTTTTGCCGATGATGCGGCTCAGGGAGGAGGTGAGGCCTGCTTCGTTGTGCGTCGATACCAGCTTGCCGGTCAGCAACAGGCCCCAGGTCGCAGCGTTAACGAACAGCGACGGGCTGTTGCCCAGGTGCGGGTGCCAGTTGCCGGTGCTGATCTTGTCGCGGATCAGGGCGTCGCGGGTGCCTTTGTCCGGGATGCGCAGCAGCGCCTCGGCCAGGCACATCAGTGCCACGCCTTCTTGGGACGACAGGGAGAATTCTTGCAGCAGGCCTTGCACGATACCGGCACGACCACCGGCACTCTTCTGATTGCGCAGTTTTTCGGCAATCGATGCGGCCAGGGTTTGCGTGGCTTCGGCCATCGGTGCAGGCAGGCGCGCTTGCTCCAGCAGCATTGGGACCACTTCGGGTTCCGGGCGGCGGTAAGCGGAGGTGATCGCGGCACGCAATACGGACTGCGGCAGGATGCTTTCTGCAAACTCCAGGAAGCACTGATGCGCGTGATCGGCGTGCACGTCGTCGGCGTCATCGCTGGCGGCGCCAGGGATACCGCTCAACTCGGTCAGGGTTGCACCACCCTCGAGTTTTTCCAGGTAATTGAAGATTGCCTGCTTGATCAGCCAGTGAGGCGTGCGATCAATCGAGGTCGCGGCGGCCTTGAGGCGCTCGCGGGTAGGGTCATCAAGTTTGACCCCAAGGGTGGTGGTAGCCATATTTTTATCCTCATGGGTGCCACATTTGCGTGGCAGCAGCTGGCGGCAAGATTAGCGCTGCGCTGAAACAGGTGCAACCTAGTGCAACCCGTTTTTTTGCGGATTGATCGACGCTTCGTCAGGAAAATCTTGATGGGCTGGAGTGAGCGCGCCGGGTTGGTGCTTTTTCTTTGGTTTTGCGCTGTTTTTGCTCCGAAAAGGAGCAAAAACACCGAATTGAGACGAAAAGGCGACAAGGTGCAACTCGCCTGACAGAAACTGGTTGCACCTGATTTGCTTTGTTGCATAGCATTCGCGGCTAAGGTGCAACCTCTTACATAGTTTGGTTCCATCGGCTGATGGATTTCCTGGGGAAACATCAGTCATAAATGCGCGGCTAGGTTAATCGTCTCAGACAGGACGTTTGTGAGCGTTCGGCCAGACCGCCGCTAAACATAAAAACAATGCCAGGGCTTTATTCAATGAGTATTACCAACCCAACCCTGATCACGTTCGTGATCTATATCGCAGCAATGGTGCTGATCGGCCTGATGGCCTATCGCTCCACCAACAACCTTTCCGACTACATTCTGGGTGGCCGTAGCCTGGGCAGCGTTGTAACTGCCTTGTCCGCTGGTGCCTCCGACATGAGCGGCTGGTTGTTGATGGGCTTGCCCGGTGCAATCTACATGTCCGGCCTGTCGGAAAGCTGGATCGCCATTGGTCTGGTGACAGGTGCTTACCTGAACTGGCTGTTTGTTGCCGGTCGCCTGCGGGTGCAGACCGAGCACAACGGCGATGCGTTGACCCTGCCGGACTACTTCTCCAGCCGTTTTGAAGACAAAAGCGGTTTGCTGCGGATTATCTCGGCCATCGTGATCCTGGTGTTCTTCACCATCTACTGTGCCTCCGGCATCGTGGCCGGTGCCCGCCTGTTCGAAAGCACCTTCGGCATGTCGTACGAAACAGCCCTGTGGGCCGGTGCTGCGGCGACTATCGCTTACACCTTTATCGGCGGTTTCCTGGCCGTGAGCTGGACGGACACCGTTCAAGCCACCCTGATGATCTTTGCGCTGATCCTGACGCCAATCATCGTGCTGCTGGCCACGGGTGGCGTTGACACCACCTTCCTGGCTATCGAAGCCCAGGACCCAAGCAACTTCGACATGCTCAAGGGCACGTCCTTCATCGGCATCATCTCGCTGATGGGCTGGGGTCTGGGTTACTTCGGTCAGCCGCACATCCTGGCGCGATTCATGGCCGCTGATTCGGTCAAGTCCATCGCCAAGGCACGTCGCATCTCCATGACCTGGATGATCCTGTGCCTGGCCGGTACCGTGGCTGTGGGCTTCTTCGGCATCGCTTACTTCGCGGCACACCCGGAAGTGGCGGGTCCTGTGAATGAAAACCCTGAGCGTGTGTTCATCGAGCTGGCCAAGCTGCTGTTCAACCCATGGATTGCCGGTGTCTTGCTGTCGGCCATTCTGGCTGCCGTCATGAGCACCTTGAGCTGCCAGTTGCTGGTGTGCTCCAGCGCCCTGACCGAAGACTTCTACAAATCCTTCCTGCGTAAAAATGCTTCGCAGATCGAGCTGGTATGGGTCGGACGCCTGATGGTTCTGGCTGTTGCGCTGATCGCCATCGCACTGGCCGCCAACCCTGAAAACCGTGTTCTGGGGCTGGTGAGCTACGCATGGGCAGGCTTTGGTGCTGCTTTCGGCCCAGTGGTACTGATCTCGGTACTCTGGAAAGGCATGACTCGCAATGGTGCACTGGCCGGTATTCTGGTGGGTGCCATCACCGTGATCGTGTGGAAGCACTTCGCACTGTTCGGTCTGTACGAAATCATCCCGGGCTTTATCCTGGCCAGCCTGGCCATTTTGCTGGTGAGCCTCGCCGGCAAAGGCCCGACCAAGGGCATGGTTGAGCGTTTCGATGCGGCTGAAAAAGACTTCAAACTGAACCACTGATCGGGTCGAGCGCTTGCGCTGACTTGAGGGTGTTCTGAAACGGCCCGTCTCCTGGTGAGACGGGCCGTTTTTATTTGCGCCGCCACCGGCGATTGCCGTATCTCGGAAAAACCGTGCGCTACCTGACGTTACGCTGCGTACAAGGTAAACTTCGCCCCCTGCGCAGGAGCAACCATGAACTATCGTCACGCCTTCCACGCCGGCAACCACGCCGACGTACTCAAACATATCGTATTGACCCGCCTCATCGCCTTGATGTCGCGCAAAGAGCAGCCATTCGCTTACCTGGACACCCACGCCGGTATTGGTTTGTACGACCTCAAGGGCGACCAGGCCAATCGTACGGGCGAGTATCTGGAAGGTATCGCGCGGTTGTGGGGGCAGAAGAACCTGCCTGCAGTGACTGACGATTACATGCAGGTGCTGCATAAAATGAACCCGGATGGCGAGTTGCGCTATTACCCGGGGTCGCCTGAGCTGGCGCGGCGTTTGACTCGTGCCAATGACCGTGTGCTGTTGAACGAAAAGCATCCGGAAGACGGCGTGTTGCTCAAAGACAACATGAAAGGCGATCGCCGGGTAGCCGTGCATTTGGGCGAAGGCTGGCACGTGCCGCGAGCGCTGCTGCCGGTGGCTGAAAAGCGCGGATTGATGCTGATCGACCCTCCGTTTGAAAAACTCGATGAAATGAAGCGTTGCGCCGAATCGCTGAAAGATGCGATCAGCCGTATGCGTCAGTCGGTTGTGGCTATCTGGTATCCGATCAAGGACAAGCGCCAACTGCGTCGTTTTTATCAGGACCTGGCGGGCTCAGGCGCGCCGAAGTTGCTGCAGGTTGAGTTGTTCGTTCACCCGCTGGACACCCCCAACAGCCTCAATGGCTCGGGCCTGGCTATCGCCAATCCGCCTTGGGGTCTGGAAGAGGAACTGCGTGAACTGCTGCCGTGGCTGGCCAAGAAACTGGGTCAAACCCAGGGTGGCTGGCAGATGGAGTGGTTGATCGCGGAAAAATAGCTGAAAGCTGATGCGGGAGCGGGCTTGCTCGCGATTCGGGCGAGGCGGTCTTTCATCCGCGTCGAACCCATCGCGAGCAAGCCTGCTCCCACCGATCAAATCGGGCAGGTCACGCCGGTGCCGCCAATGCCGCAATAGCCTTGCGGGTTTTTCGCCAGGTATTGCTGGTGGTACGCCTCGGCGAAATAGACCGTTGGCGCCTGGTCGATTTCAGTAGTGATGGTGCCCAGACCAGCCTTGTCCAGTTCAGCCTGGAACACTTGCTTGCTGGCCAGTGCCTCTTCCAGCTGCTCAGGCGAGGTGCAGTAGATCACCGAGCGGTACTGGGTGCCGACGTCGTTGCC
>JBILYW010000003.1:0-20525 GCA_044377555.1 Pseudomonas sp. | reverse complement strand
TGCCTGGCCGCAAAAACCGAGCAAGGCAATAAACCCCGCCGCCAGGGCAGGTTTGTTCAACAGGCGCGAAGGCATTATTTGGCTCCTCGTTGGGCCAGCCAGGCGACCGTTGCCGGTGAAGCCTGACTCAGGGGGATGGAGGCCTGGTGCATGGAGCCGTCCCACCCTTCAAGGGTGATCCACAGCTCGGCGTCGGCCTTGGTGCGTTCCGGGACCGGCAAGGTGGCGCCCATGCGGTACGGCGTACCGAAAAAAATCACCCCGGCGGCCCGCAGGCTGCGTGGCTTGCCGATACGCAGGTAGGTGGCCTTGACCTGATCGATGCAGGTCTCGCACAGGGCCGCGTTAAAACTCTTCATATAGCCGGCCGGGCCATCGGGGCGCGGGGCTTCGTTGCGCAGCTCGGCCAGTTGCAGGCTCCAGGGGCCGACCTGCACGGTGCCGATGTCGCGCTCGCCCAGGCCGCTGTCGCCGCGAAACAGCGAGGCGTCGGCAAAGTACTTGGGCATAAAGCCCAGGGGCACCAACAGCAGCAGGATGTTTATGTGGAACCGCCATTTATGCCAGAACCGGCTCAGGGCGGACGGGGTCGGTGCAGCCACTGCCTTGCTCATACATTGGCCTCTTCTGGCTGCGGGCTATGCGCCGTGACGGTTCTGGTTCGGGGTGGTTTTGTGCTGCGCTTGAGGGCGTTGGCGGTGGCCAGTGCGGTGCGCTTGGTCCAGATCAACAGACCGCTCAAGACCATCATGCTGAGGACCAGGCCGAAGAAGAACCAGATCAGCTTGACCCACAGCCCGCCAAAGTCGCCGGTGTGCAGCGGGCGCATCGACTCGGTCACCAGCTCCAGCCCGGAGCGGTCGGCGATCATGCGCGAGCCTTCAACCGCGCCGTTGTACGGGTTGATATCTGCCGTCTGGAACAGCAGCGGGTACCAGCCCGGGCCGCCGACTTCGATATGCCCGTAGGCATTGCTTGGCAGGCTGACAAAACTGGCTTCCAGCCCCGGGATATTCTCGGCGGCAATCTTCACTGCCTGATCGAGGCTGATCTGTGGCGCGGGCTTGCCGTCCGCCATGATCGGCACATCCTGGCGTGCCACAACGGGCGGGTTGCCGGCGGTCGAAATCGAAATCTGGTTATCGAACATAAAGGCCTGGATCAAGAACCACAGGCCGGTGATGGAAATCACCGCGATAAACCAGATCGACCAGATGCCGCAGAGGCGATGGAAGTCGCCCCAGAAAATCCGCGCACCGTGGGTGAAGCGCAGGTTGGGTTTGAAGAAGCCCTTCCAGAATTTCTTGTAGACCACCAGCCCGGTGACCAGCGATGCCAGCAACGGCAAGCCAAGGAATGACACCAGGTACCAACCCCAGCTGTAGCCATTGGTAAACGGTACGAGCCACCAGCCGTGCAGGGCGCGGGTAAAGGCCTTGAAGTTAAAGTTCGGGCTCTCGCCCTGAATGGCCCCGGTATATGGGTTGATGTACAGCGACGGCGAGCGGCCGTCCGGGTACACCACGTCGGCGACCAGAGCAAAGTGAGACTCGTCCGGGCGGCTGATCGACTGCACGGCCAGCGCCGGTTCGGCCTTGTGGATGGCGGTCAATACCTGCTCGTAAGTCAGCAGCGGCGCATCATCCGACGGTTGGCTGGCGCGTGCTTCGGGAGTGGCCAGCCACACGATCTCCTGGCTGACCACGGCCAGGGTGCCGGTCACACAGACAATCAACACGAAGAACCAGACAGGCAGCGTCAACCAGCTGTGCACCAGAAACCATAGTTTGGAACGGGACTTTTTGGACATGGGAAACGGCAAACTCGCAGCAGGGCGGGTGTGTAATCGCCATTGAGAAGCGATTGCTTATCCATGTAGGACGGATGAGATGCGCAAAACCCGAAGCTGTATTTGTAATAAAATATTACCAGTGTCGCTTGGTCTGGCGCACATCCACTGTGGGAGCGGGCTTGCTCGCGATTCAGGCGGGGAGGTTCAGCCGGTAAAACATGTCGATGCCATCGCGAGCAAGCCCGCTCCCACATTCTGTACCTTGTCAGTGCGGTCGTTTTTGTTAGCCAAGCGAGCGACCCAGCTTCCAGTACCCCATCAAGGTCAGCCCCTTGCGGTCCAGCCCGCAGTCATTGACGAAAAACCGCCTGATGGCCATGACCGCCGCTGACTCCCCGGCCACCCAGGCATAAAACTCGTTCTGTTTGGCGCTGGCCCGGTCCCATAGTCGCTGGCTGTCCAGATCGGGGTCTTCCAGTTCGGCGTGATCTGCAGTTTGTACACGGATTGGCGGCAGGCTTGCCAGTTCGCGGGCCGCCAGGAGCATGCCGTCGCCATGCTCTGTGCCCAGGCTGGCGCGGGGCAGCCAGTGGACTTTGGTGTTGGGGCCGCAGAGCAAAGGCTGGCAGTCGGACTCTTCGGGCACTTCGATAAAGGCTTGCACCTGAGGTGTGTCCGGGTGCAGGGCCAGCTGTTCGAGGATGCCGGCAATGGCCGGCAGTGCGGTTTCGTCGCCGATCAGCAGCACTTTGCGCACCCCCTGGGGCAGTTGCCATTCATAGCCGCCGGGGTCGTCCGGGCAGGCGGCGTTGGGGGCGTTGATTTGCAGGCGGTCGCCGATGTTGGCCTGCATCGCCCAGCGTGAAGCGGGGCCGGTTTCGCCATGCAACACAAAGTCGATGTCCAGCTCGGCCGCTTCGGGGCGCAGGTGGCGAATCGTGTAGGAGCGCATGGCAGGCGCCTGATCGGGGCTCAAGTCACGCAGGGCCGCTCGCCAGTCGCCGTGTTTGGGCAGGTTGGGGGCGGCGCCATTGGCGCCGGGGAACAGCACCTTGACCCGCTGGTCCGGTGCCAGGGTGCGCATCAGCGCCACATCGTCGCCGCTGAATACCAGGCGGGTCAGCGAAGGGCTCAGGGCAATGCGGCGCTTGAGCTGGATGTCGAACAGGCGGTAACCGGTGGGTTTGCTGAGTCGTTTGCGCAGGTTGTGTACCAGCGTGGCGGCGGCGGACATGACAGCACCTCAATAAACAGGAGTCGTTTTGTATAACGAGCTGTCGGGGGCTTAATTTAAACTCCGTGCTTATTGAGGTTCGGGCAAACGTACCGGGGTCAATACGGGTTGCCCGGCAAAGTAGGCGAGCAAGTTGTTGACCACCATTTGTACGGTGCCCTGGGCGGCTTCCGGTGATTGGCCGCCCATGTGGGGGGTCATCACCACATTGCCGAGCAATTTGAGTGCGTCGGGGACTTGTGGCTCTTCATCGAATACATCGAGCCCGGCCCCGGCAATTTTGCCCTTGGCCAAGGCATCGATCAGGGCCTGGGTGTCGACTACGCTGGCCCGGGCGATGTTGATCAGGTAACCGTCGCGGCCCAGGGCATATAGCGCGGCTGTATCGACCAGGTGTCGGGTCTCGCTGCCGCCGGGTGTGGCAACGATCAGAAAATCTACCGAACTGGCCAGTTCGATCACGTTTTTGCAGTAGGTGTAGTGCATGTCGTGACGTTGCTGGCGGGTGTGATAGCTGATGCTCATGTCAAACCCGTTGGCTGCGCGTTTGGCAATGGCCATGCCCACTGCGCCCAGGCCGAGGATGCCCATGCGCTTGCCCGCCAGCGAAGGTTGGCGCAGCTTGTTCCATTCACCGCGACGAATGCCGGCATCGGCCTGGGGAATGCCGCGTACCAGTGACAGTAGAAGCGCCATCGCGTGGTCGGCCACCGATGAGGCATTGGCGCCGGCGCCATTGGTGACGACGACCCCGCGGTTGCTGGCGGCCTGCAGGTCCACATGCTCATAACCGGCACCGATCACGCAGATAATCTGCAGCGATGGCATGTCGGCGATCTCTTCGGCATATAAACCCAGCGGCCCACGGGTCAGCACCGCGTTGATCCGTGCGCCATGCTCGGCAATGGCTTCGGCGCGGCTGGACGGTGTGGGTGCCAGTATCAGCTCGAAACCTTCGCGCTCAAGCAGTGGCAAGTAGTCATTTACCGTTTCAACCAACACCAGTACGACATGGGCCATGGAGGACTCCGGCCAAGGGGATTAAGCGTGGTCAGAGGTTAGCATCTCTGCCGGGTGGTTTCTTTTTATCGAACTTGCTGCAGGTGCTCTATTTGCGCGTTATTCAGCCGTGGGGCGGGGGATGTGCCCTTGTCGGCCTGCTGCGCTGGAGCCAAGCCGTGTCGGCCTGTTACCATTCGCCCTTTGTTTTATCTCCACTTCGAGACCGCCCATGACCACCGTTCGCACGCGCATTGCGCCATCGCCTACCGGCGACCCCCACGTCGGCACCGCTTACATCGCTTTGTTCAACTACTGCTTTGCCAAGCAGCATGGCGGCGAGTTCATCCTGCGGATCGAAGACACCGACCAGTTGCGCTCGACCCGCGAGTCCGAGCAGCAGATCTACGATGCCCTGCGCTGGCTGGGTATCACCTGGAGCGAAGGCCCGGACGTTGGTGGTCCTCACGGTCCGTACCGTCAAAGCGAACGCAGCGAGATCTACAAGAAATACACCCAGCAACTGATCGATATGGGGCATGCCTTCCCGTGCTTCTGCACGAGCGAGGAGCTGGACCAGATGCGTGCCGAGCAAATGGCCAAGGGCGAAACCCCGCGCTACGACGGTCGTGCGCTGCTGTTGTCCGAAGAAGAAGTGGCGGCCCGTCTGGCTGCCGGCGAGCCGCACGTGATCCGCATGAAAGTGCCGACCGAAGGCGTGTGCGTGGTACCGGATCTGTTGCGCGGTGATGTCGAGATCCCGTGGGATCGCATGGACATGCAGGTACTGATGAAGACCGACGGCCTGCCGACGTACTTCCTTGCCAACGTGGTCGACGATCACCTGATGGGCATCACCCACGTGCTGCGTGGCGAAGAGTGGCTGCCATCGGCTCCGAAGCTGATCCTGCTGTACGAATACTTTGGCTGGGAACAGCCGCAGTTGTGCTACATGCCGCTGCTGCGTAACCCGGACAAGAGCAAGCTGTCCAAGCGCAAGAACCCGACCTCGGTGACGTTCTACGAGCGCATGGGTTTCATGCCGGAAGCCATGCTCAACTATCTGGGCCGCATGGGCTGGTCGATGCCGGACGAGCGCGAGAAGTTCTCGCTGCAGGAAATGGTCGATAACTTTGACCTGAGCCGGGTGTCCCTGGGCGGGCCGATCTTTGACGTCGAGAAGCTGTCCTGGTTGAACGGTCAATGGCTGCGTGACCTGCCGCTGGAAGAGTTTGCCAGCCGCGTGCAGCAGTGGGCGTTGAACCCCGAGTACATGATGAAGATCGCCCCGCTGGTGCAGGGTCGCGTTGAGACCTTCAGTCAGATCGCGCCATTGGCCGGGTTCTTCTTCTCGGGTGGCTTGCAGCTGGATGCCAAGCTGTTTGAGCACAAGAAACTGTCCAACGAACAAGTGCGTCAGTTGATGCAATTGATTCTGTGGAAGCTTGAGAGCTTGCGCCAGTGGGAAAAAGACGCCATCACCGGCTGCATTCAGGCTGTGGTTGAATCCCTGGAGCTGAAGCTGCGTGATGCCATGCCGCTGATGTTTGCTTCGATCACGGGGCAGGCCAGCTCGGTCTCGGTGCTGGACGCGATGGAGATCCTGGGGCCGGACCTGACCCGCTTCCGTCTGCGCCAGGCGCTGGATCTGCTGGGCGGCGTGTCGAAGAAAGAAAACAAGGAGTGGGAAAAGCTGTTTAACGCGATGAGTTAATCATCGCAGGCGGTTTTTTTCTGTGGGAGCGGGCTTGCTCGCGATGGTATCGACACGTATTGCCTTGCACAGCGCGTCGTTCCTATCGCGAGCAAGCCCGCTCCTATAAAAGCCTCTAGGTGGGTTTGGACCAGTATTTACGGGGCAGGGAAGGTAAGTGGTTGTTCTCACGGCAAATTTTTTTAAAAAACTTTAAAAATATGTTTGACAGCATACCGATCCGGTCTTAATATGCGCCCCGTCCACACAGCAACACGAAACAAGCAGCAACAACACGCTGCAGTGACTGTTTGGGGCTATAGCTCAGCTGGGAGAGCGCCTGCATGGCATGCAGGAGGTCAACGGTTCGATCCCGTTTAGCTCCACCAAATTTACAGTTCAATGCCTGGCCACACCGGCATTGAATCGATCAGCACTCAGCGCTGATCAGTCAGAAGGTTTGTGTCCCCTTCGTCTAGTGGCCTAGGACACCGCCCTTTCACGGCGGTAACAGGGGTTCGAGTCCCCTAGGGGACGCCAGTTTTACAGAAGCAGCACTTCGGTGATGCTCCGCCGCCAGGCGATAAATCGGGGCTATAGCTCAGCTGGGAGAGCGCCTGCATGGCATGCAGGAGGTCAACGGTTCGATCCCGTTTAGCTCCACCAATTTACAGTTCAACGTCGGGCCACACTGACGTTGAATCGATCAGGCCAAGGTCTGATCACTGTTAGAAGGGTTTGTGTCCCCTTCGTCTAGTGGCCTAGGACACCGCCCTTTCACGGCGGTAACAGGGGTTCGAGTCCCCTAGGGGACGCCACGATTACCCGCTTTGCGGGATTTATAAGGGTCATTCGATTATTGAATGACCCTTTTGTTTGTCTGAAATTTGGCCAGTCCGCGACCTTTTCCCTCTGTCTGTGCCCACCCATGCCATTGCACCGGCCGGGTGCGTTACACTGCGCGCCTTATTTGTGTGTCAGGGGGCAGGGCATGAGTTGGGATTTGGCAGCACCGTTCATTATTGATCTGCAGGTGCAGGCCGAAGACATAGACGGTTTTGGCCATGCCAATAACGCGGCTTATGTTGTCTGGCTGGAGCGTTGTGCCTGGCGCCATTCCCAGCGTCTGGGGCTGGACCTCACCGAGTACCGTCGTCTCGACCGTGCCATGGCGGTATCCCGGCATGAAATCGACTATCTGGCCAGCGCCTATGAAGACGATGAGCTGCAACTGGCGACCTGGATTGTCGATTGTGACCAGCGTCTGCGCATGACCCGTCACTTTCAGCTCGTGCGCCCCGGCGATGGCGTGACCCTGTTGCGTGCGCAAACCACCTTTGTCTGCATCGAACTCTCCACCGGCAAGCCCAAGCGCCTGCCGCCCGAGTTTCTGGAAGGTTATTGCCCGGCTGTCGTGACGGTCTGATCCGTAGCGTTTGCTCGTACCCCTGGGTCACAGAACCCCGTAAACTGCCGCACGTTTTTGATGAGAGTCACCCATGCAAATTGCTTTGGCGCCGATGGAGGGGTTGGTCGACAACATCCTGCGTGATGTCCTGACCCGCACCGGCGGTATTGACTGGTGTGTGACCGAATTTATTCGGGTCACCGAGCGGGTATTA
The DNA here is from genome assembly GCA_044377555.1 of Pseudomonas sp. Lineage (GTDB taxonomy): Bacteria > Pseudomonadota > Gammaproteobacteria > Pseudomonadales > Pseudomonadaceae > Aquipseudomonas. The sequence continues at coordinate 13,185 of JBILYW010000003.1, read as the reverse complement.
CCAGAAGCCTACTTCCATAAATTCGCCCCTGAACTCCAGCATGGCGCGAAAACCCGCGCCGGTGTGCCGCTGCGTGTGCAACTGCTGGGTTCCGACCCCGCCTGCCTGGCAGACAACGCGGCACTGGCCTGCGAGTTGGGCTCGGGGGTCATTGACCTCAATTTTGGTTGCCCGGCCAAAACGGTGAACAAGTCGCGTGGCGGTGCGGTCCTGCTCAAGGAGCCCGAACTGCTGCACGCGATCTTGCTGCAAGTGCGCCGCACGGTGCCCGCGCATATCCCGGTGACGGCCAAGATGCGCCTGGGCTTCGATACGCCGGACAGCGCCAATGAGTGCGCCATTGCTCTGGCTGAGGGCGGTGCGAGCCAGATCGTGGTGCATGCGCGGACCAAGATGGATGGCTACAAGCCGCCAGCCCACTGGGAGTACATCGCCCAGGTGCAGGAAGCCGTGAAGGTGCCGGTATTTGCCAATGGCGATATCTGGTCGGTTGAAGACTGGCGTCGTTGCCGCGAAATCAGTGGCGCCGAAGACATCATGCTCGGTCGCGGTCTGGTGTCGCGCCCGGACCTGGCCGCGCAGATCGTCGCTGCCCGCGCCGGCGAAGAAGTGGTGGAAATGACCTGGGCCGACCTGCAGCCCATGATCCGCGATTTCTGGGCCCAGGCCGAAGCCCAGTTGACCCCGCGCTCGGCGCCGGGCCGGCTCAAGCAATGGTTGGCGATGCTGACCCGCAACTACCCTGAAGCCATGGTGCTGTTCAATGCCATGCGCCGTGAAACAGACTGTGAAAAGGTCCGGCATCTGGTCAATAACCCGCCTTCGGACGCTGCCTGAAGCGTCTGAAAAAAAATTCAAAAAAAAGCCTTGAAATGCTTTTGGCGGTCCCTATCTAAGGGGTACGCGATGCCGAAACCGGGTCGCGTAAATCAAATCTCGCTGAAATCAGGAGGATGAAATTATGAGCAACGCATTTTCTATGGCGCCACTGTTCCGTAATTCTGTCGGCTTTGACCGTTTTAGTGATTTGTTTGAAACCGCTTTGCGCAATGAGCCAACCGGCTACCCGCCTTACAACGTCGAGAAACACGGTGAAGACAGCTATCGCATCGTGATCGCGGCGGCAGGGTTCAGACAAGAAGACCTGGACCTGCAAGTGGAGAAAGGTGTGTTGACCGTCAGCGGCAGCAAGCGTGAAACCAGCTCGGAAAGTGCGGGCAGCAACGTGACCTATCTGCACCAGGGTATTGCACAGCGGGCATTTAAATTGTCCTTCCGTCTCGACGATCATATCGAGATCAAAGGTGCAGGCTTGAGCAACGGCCTGTTGAGCATCGACCTGCAGCGGGTCGTGCCGGAAGAGGCGAAAGCCAAACGTATCCCGATCAATGGGGATTCGCAGCCTGCTCTGCAAAACTGATCTGAGCATGCGCTAGCAAAGAACCCCGTCTTTCAGGCGGGGTTCTTTTTTTCCGCTGTATTTGATGAGCAGTACGCAGGCATTTGTCCCCGACCTCTCCCCGGGGCAAGTGCCTGCTTTTTTTTACTTCGCGGCTTGCCCGGTGGTGATTTGTTGCTTGTGCAGGTTTTTATCTGCTTTGTAGCGCAAGGCTACATCCGGCACGCTGCCGCTTTTGCCGGTTTCAACCCAGTTGCGGATTCGGCCGGCATCGGCGAAGTGGGTGTACTTGCCAAAGGCGTCCAGGATCACCAGCGATACCGGGCGGTTGCCCATCTCGGTCACCAGCACCAGGCAATGGCCGGCCTGGTTGGTAAAGCCGGTCTTGGTGATTTTGATATTCCACTTGTCCTTTTTCACCAGATGGTCGGTGTTATGGAAGCCCAGGGTGTAGTTGGGTTTGCGGAACGCCACGGTCTTTTCTTTGGTGGTGCTCAACTGGCTGAGCATCGGGTAATGGCGTGCCGTTGCCAGCAGCTTGCTCAAGTCCCGCGCGGTGGAGACGTTGTGAATCGACAGCCCGGTCGGCTCGACGTAGTGGGTGCTCATCATGCCCAGGCTTTTGGCTTTGGCGTTCATGGCGGCGATAAAGGCCACATAGCCGCCCGGATAGTGGTGCGCCAGGCTGGCCGCTGCACGGTTTTCCGAGGACATCAGGGTGATCAGCATCATTTCGTGGCGCGACAGTTCGCTGCCAATCTTGACCCGCGAGAACACGCCTTTCATTTCCGGGGTGTCGCTGATATTGACCGAGATGTACTCATCCATCGACTGCCTGGCGTCCAGCACCACCATGGCGGTCATCAGCTTGGTCACCGAGGCGATGGGGACGATGGCGTCGGGGTTGCTGGCGTAAATGACCTTGTTGGTTTGCAGGTCGATCAGCATCGCGCTGCCTGAGGCAATGTGAAGTTGTGAGGTATCCCTGGGAGCCAAGGTGCTTTCAGCCGCTGCGGCGATTGAAGAAGCGCTGGTGCCTGCCAGAACCAAACACAGGCTTAAAATAGAAAGATGAATTTTCACGCAGAATGACTCGAAAATGGTTAGGAAGTAGCGGGCTGCAACGTCTGCTACACACATATCGTTACATTTTGTCAGTATGGATCAATGCCGGCAGAAATGCCTGATTTCGCAGGGGGTTATCAGAGAATATTCATGTTCAATGTTTTGAGTGGTCAGGCAAGGATTTGTGCCGCGGCGACCCTGGCAGCGCAAGGCTGTTGGCTGGCTGAACAGAGGTGAGCGTTGAACATGGGGCTGTGACGTGGCAACAGGGCCGGAAACGCAGGAGGGGGCGGGGATTTTGCAGGTACAACGCCTGTGAAGCTGTGGCCCCACAGGCGAGGAGGCGTACTCAGGGCTCCGGTTGATAGTGCAGCAAGTCCCCCGGCTGACAATCCAGTGCGATGCAAATGGCTTCCAGGGTAGCGAGCCTTATACCTTTGACTTTCCCCTGCTTGAGCAGTGACAGGTTCTGCTCGGTTATGCCGACCATCTGCGCGAGGTCTTTGGATTTGACCTTGCGCGTGGCCAGCATGACGTCCAGCTTAATCTCGATCGGCATCTTGGCCTCTTTTAAACAAACTGCTGATTTTCCCGTGCCAACGAACAGGCGTTGTAGAGGCTGCGGGCGATGATCATAAGAGAAGCGGAGAGGAATAAGGCAACAAGATGCGACGGATCAAAGCTGATGGTGAGCAATCGCTCGCCAGCGGGCCGCAACCAGGTAATCCAGACACTCATGACCGGTGTCAGCAAGAGGGTGGCCAGCACCCACAAAGAGACGCTTTTGCCCACTTTTCCCAACAGCTCGGCAGACTCGGACGAGAAGTACTCGCCCTTGCTGTAGGCCAGGAACAGGCTGCGCAGCGCCATTAACCCCTTGGCCAGTATCAGCAGCGGGATGCTGGACAGGACAATGGCCCCAGACACTTGCCACCAGGGCATCAGCAGGATGTCCGCATTCAGTGTTTTGCTCATGGCACTCAGGCTGAACCCGCCGACGTAGGTAGCGATGGCGTTGGGGAAAATCCAGTAAGCGATATTGGTCAGCAGCATGCCCACGACGAGAGCCAGGGTGGCTGTTGCAAGGATTCGGCTGCGTTCGGCCAATTGATCAGTTTTCATCGAACAATCCTTCTGGTTGTACGGATAGTTTTTAAATGTTCGGGCGCTGCGCTGAAATGGCAGGGGGTTATGCGCCGACAAAACATCGTAATTCGATAATAAATGATTGTAAAACGATAATTTAATGCTCTTGATGAGCCGTGTGTCTGTGGCCAGCGCTTGCCGCGTTGATTAGGCAGGGCTGCGCAATTGTGTAAAATGCCGGCCCTTGAAAATGACCGGCCCGCCCGATGACTCCTGAAGCACTGACCACCCTGCACCTTCACTTACTGGCTGCCCTGCAAAGCGCACCCGGCGAAACCCGTCGGCTGTTTCACGGGCGCGGACGCTGCTGGCCGGGGCTTGAGCAGTTGACGGTGGATTGGCTGCAGGGCGTGGTCCTGGTTTCGCTGTTCAAAGAGCCGCCAGCCGAACAGCTGGAGGCCTTGAAGCAACAGCTGATGACGCTTGCACAATCACCCGGGTGGCAAGCCAGCGGGGCGCACACGCTGGTGCTGCAGCATCGCTATACGCTGAACAGCGACACCGAGTGGCTGGTGGGTGAGGCGATTGATGAGAGGACCCTGACCGAGGGCGGGTTGCGCTATCGGGTTGACCTGGGCCGCAAGCAGAACAACGGGCTGTTTCTCGATATGCGTTATGGCCGTGACTGGGTGCGGGCCAATGCCGAGGGCAAGCGCGTGCTGAACCTGTTCGCCTACACCTGCGGTTTTTCGGTGGCCGCGATCGAGGGCGGTGCCGTGCATGTGGTCAACCTGGATATGTCCCGGGCAGCCCTGAGCCGCGGGCGCGACAACCATCGCCTGAACGGGCATGACATGAGCAAGGTGACCTTCCTCGGCCACGAGCTGTTCAAGTCGTGGGGCAAGGTGAAAAGTACCGGCCCCTACGATCTGGTGATCATCGACCCGCCATCGTTTCAAAAAGGCAGTTTTCTGCTGACCAAGGATTATCAGCGCGTGGTGCGCCGTTTGCCGGAGCTGCTCAGTGAGAACGGGACGGTACTGGCGTGCATGAACGACCCCGCGCTGGGCTCTGACTTCCTGATTGATGGCGTGACCCGGGACGCACCTGGCCTGCGTTTTGTGCAGCGCCTGGACAACCCGCCAGAGTTCCCGGATGCGGATACCGAGTGCGGCCTCAAGGCGCTGGTGTTCAAGCAAGGCGTTTGACAGGCAAAAAAAGGCCCGCGGGGGAGAGTGCGGGCCAAGGGGTTCATTGAATGAGCAATGATCGAGGCGACTATACAACTCGCCGGGCGCCAAAAAGGTGAAACAAAATTCATCGTCCTGGTGCGGGCAAAGGCCCGTGGCAGGGTTTCGGGTTATTTGGTCCGCGAGGACTCAAACAGGAACCAGACGCGGCGCTCGGCTTCGTCGATCCAGTTTTCCAGCAGGCTGGTGGTCGCCACATCCCCAAGTTCGGAGCACATGTCGTGGGTTTCACGCATGTAGGCGGCCAGCTGGATGTTGTCTTCGCGCAGTTCGGCCAGCATGCCTTCGGGGGTCACGAAATCAGCATCGTTATCCAGCAGGCGCTGCAGCTTCTTGATATGGCCCACGGAGCGAAGGGTGGTGCGCCCCAGCTTGCGCACGCGCTCGGCAATGGCATCGGTGGTGGCGAAGATCTGATCGGCCTGTTCGTCCAGCAGCAGGTGGAAGTCGCGAAAATGCGGGCCGGACATGTGCCAGTGGAAGTTCTTGGTTTTCATGTAAATGGCAAAGGTGTCAGCCAGCAGTGCGTTCACTTCGGCTGCAATGTCGATACAGGCTTTTTCGCTGAGCGCCGTAGGTGTCCGCAGATCGGCCTTTCTGCTTTCCTTGGCGGATTTCAGGTCTTTCATGGTGGTTCCTCGTGGCAGCGGTTGATCGGAATTAACGTCATGTGAACGCGGCTGACTAAAGACCAGGATTGGTCGCCCGTCAAACCCGTCTGACCATTTCAGGCGGTCCGCGTAATGCTTTTGAAAGGTGCTGAGCAAGATCGTTCAAGACTTTTGTCGCCCGGGTTGCGACTCTTTGCCGCTGCTTACTGCCGGGATGTTTTTTGATGTCTGATTCGCTTGCTCGAACCGCGTTTGTTCGCGGCACAGTTGCCTGCCTTCCGTTGACGCTGGCGTGCGCGCCCCGGGGATTTCTGGCGGGCTCCACGGCGATTGTCGCGGGTTATCTGTGCAAGCGAATGGAGGGGTGCTGGGCGTGATCTGGGCGATTATTGGCGGGATGACGCTGATTCTGTTTTTCAACCGCTATCTGTTTTTGGAGCCCCGGTTACCGATTCGCCTGAACCGCGGGGTCAAAGAGTTTTTGGGTTTTGCAGTGCCGGGGATGCTGACGGCCATTTGCGGGCCGATCATTTTCGTCAAGGATCGCGGGCTCGACCTGAACCCGGGCAACCCGTACCTGCTGGCCGGGCTGTGTGCGACAGGGTTGATGCTCTGGAGCCGTAACGTGCTGCTCAGTGTTGCGTTGAGCGTGGCGCTGTTTTATCTGTTTCGCTGGTGGCTTTGATTTGTGCAGCGGCGCGAGAGGTAAACGGGCCGCTGACGGCAACGCCGTCACTGACCACATACCAGCACGCCAGCAGGCCGTGTGCGCGTAAGGGAGCGGGTACTGCGCTGCCGATGACCGACATGACTTGGATACTGGGCATAAAAACCTCCTTCGAACAATGACGCTACCTTACGGCCCGGGCCGCTGCACAAAAAATCATTGCGCGTGATAGTCGTCATTGATGTCGATGAGGTGTCAGTCAACCACCAGATCGAGCATGTGCATGACTTCCTGATCACTCATCAGCCCTTTGCTGACAAGGTGCTGGGTCAGGAGTGACACCAGCTTGGCCGTGCGATGGCCTTCGAGCTGCTTGAGCTCGGTGAGGGTGTTGTACACCTTGCTGGAGGTGCACAACCCGATGGTGTGGTGCGGGTTTTGTGTAGGCATAAACGTCGTCCTTGTTTTTATGGGTGTGGCAATGATCGCGCTGTTTGCGCTCCATAATGCCGCAGTCCGGGCCAGCGCGGTGTCTCATCCGCGACATTCACATTATCTATTTGGCCCCGCCGGCAGCTGAACAGGCCTGCCGCTTTACCCATGCCGGGATTACCAGCGTGGCGGGCCGTAATAGCCACGGGGCGGGCCGTAGTACACCGGGTGTGGTCGGCCGTAGTAGCCCTGATAGTAGACGGGCTGAGGCGCCTGGACGTACACCGGCTGCGGCTGGTAATAGACCGGAGGGGCCTGGACGTAAACCGGTTGCGGCTGCACGTAGACCGGCTCCTGAGCGTAAACCGGGCGCGGGCCCTGGTTGGCCATGACCGAACCGACAACGGTGGCGCCGACCACCGCGCCAACAATGGCAGACCCGGCATCCCAACCGCCATGGGCGGATGCCTGGCCGGCGACAGCCAGCGCGCCGATGAGCAAAGCTACTTTGGGGAGGGTACGCAGCATGACTATTCCTCGAATTTCAGCCCCGACGTTTTGGCCTGCACCAGGCCGCGGATAATCGCGGGGATAACCTTAAGACCGTGTTTTTTTTAAAAACTGCGGAGCACGTTGGTAAATTTTGTGTAAGGTCTTGCGGGCGCTGAGACGTTTCAGCGCAGGCAATAGCGCTATGATCCAACAAAACTCTCAGTACGGCTTGTGCCGTCTATCTAAAAGCATTCAGCAAGGAGGAGATGAGCATGCAAATGAATCCGGATAAAGACACCCGGCTGTGCATATCGCTGTCAGGCCGACCGGGCAACTTCGGACTGCGTTTTCATAATCATCTATACGAACAGCTGGGCCTGAACTTTTACTACAAGGCTTGCAGCAGCAAAGACCTTGCGGGTGCCGTGACAGGTATTCGGGCGCTGGGGATTCGTGGTTGCGGTGTATCGATGCCTTTCAAGGAGGCAGTGATCGAGCTGGTGGACGAACTGGATGCTTCGGCCCGGGCGATCGCGTCGATCAATACCATCGTCAACACCGACGGCCATCTCAAGGCCTACAACACCGATTACATCGCCATTGCGCAACTGCTCGACACTCACAAAGTCCCCAAGGACATCACCTTTGCCTTGCTGGGCAGTGGCGGGATGGCCAAGGCAGTGGCTTCGGCGCTGCGCGATGGCGGTTATCGCAACGGGGTGATCGTGGCGCGTAACGAAGCGACCGGGTCCGCGCTGGCGGCAAATTGTGGCTATGACTGGAAGCCGGAGCTGGGGGCACACCGACCGCAGATGCTGATCAACGTCACGCCAGTGGGTATGACGGGCGGTGCAGAAGCCGATGATCTGGCCTTTGAGGCCGATGCCATCGATCGCTGCGAGATCGTCTTTGACGTGGTGGCCATTCCGGTGGAAACGCCATTGATCATGCGCGGCCGTGCTCAAGGCAAGCAGGTGATCACGGGGCTTGAGGTGATTGCGATTCAGGCGCTGGAGCAGTTCGTGCTGTACACCGGAGTTCGACCTGCGGCCGGGCAGTTCCAGGCCGCCGTGGCGTTTGCCCGCAGTTGAGGGCCGTGTCGGGCGAGTTGCCTCGCCCGATTCAAGCTTTACTCCAGCTCTGCCAGGCGCGCTTCAAGGGCGGCGATGCGTGCCTCAAGGGCTTCGAAACGCTCCAGCGATACCCCTGAACCACCGCTGCGTTCTGCGGGTTGCTGGCGGGCGAGCATGAGTGTGTCGATATCGGCCGGGTCACCCAGCGCATGCATGTAGCGGTCTTCGCGCTGGCCGCTCTGGCGCGGTACCAGCAGTGCAAGATCACGGGCAATCAGGCGCTCCAACTGGTGCTGGACCTGATCGGTATCTTCGAAATCGTGCATGCGGGAGCTGCGGGTCAACAGCTCGTTCAGGGTTTGCGGGCCCCGCAGAAACAACATCCCCAGCAGCACCACTTGCCCGGGGACCAGTTCCAGGGCCTTGTCGACCTTGTGCTCCCAGCGATCGGCGCGGCTGCCCATGACCAGTCGGGTAAAGCCGCGGCCTTCCAGTGCGCGCAGGCTTTGCCCGACTTGACCCTGATTGAGGTTCATCACCGGTTCACGGCTGGTTTTCTGGTTGCAGGCCAGCACCAGCGCATTGAGGGTCAAGGGGTAGGTTTCGGGGTTGGTGGCCTGTTTCTCGATCAAGGAGCCGAGAATGCGGATCTCGGTGCTGTTGAGCAGAGGTCCGGTGTCAGATTCGATCTGTGTGCTATCTGAGAGCTGACTAGCGGGAACTTCCATTTTCTTCTCCAATTTGAGTAACCGTTGCCAGCGACCATTGTGGAGTCTTTTACGCGGTAGAGCGACTGTCATGTAACCCCTGCTGTGGGAGCGAGCCTGCTCGCTCCCACAGGTTGTTCCTTGTTGTTGATCAGCGGTTGACCAGTTTGGCGGGGAGGGCGATCACCAGCAGGCTGCTCAGCAGCAGACAGCCGGCGAAGAACCACAGCGCGCCGGAGCCGCTGCCGGTCACGTCGATGGCGATGCCCATCAATGAGTTGCTCACCAGCCCCGCGATATTGGCCAGGGAGCAGGCCAGGGCGAAGCCGGTAGCAGCCGCGCGGCCCTTGAGGAACGTTGCCGGCAAGCTGAAAAACACCGGCACGGCGCCGATGATGGCGGCCGAGGCAATGGCGAACAGAAAGACGGTCGCAAACACGTTATGGCTGAAGAAGGTCGTGCCGGCCATGGCCGCCGCGCCGATCAGGAAGGGCACGATGATGTGCCAGCGACGTTCGCGATGACGGTCGGAGCTGGCGCCAATCATCAGCATCCCGATCAGGGCGGCGGCGCTGGGCAGGGCGGTCAGTACGCCGATGTGGAAGTTGTCGGCCACGCCCGCATTGCGAATGAAGGTGGGCATCCAGAACGCCATGGCATAAGCGCTGAGCAGGATGGAGAAGTCGATGCCGCCAAGCATCCAGACCTTGAGATTGAAGAAACCGTCGCGAAAGCTGTGCTTGCTGTTTTTGCCTTCGGCGTCGTCCTGGCGCAGCTCGTTTTCAAGCAGCGCTTTTTCTTCGTCGTTCAGCCATTTTGCGGTGTGATGGCTGTTGGGCAGGGCCCAGAACGTCAGAATGCCCAGCAACACGCTGGGGATCGCTTCGATGATGAACAGCCATTGCCAGCCCCTGAGCCCCGCCGTGTTGTCGAACGCACCCATGATCCAGCCCGAGAGCGGCCCGCCGATCACGCTGGAAAGCGGCATGCCAATCATGAACAGGGCAATGATGCGGCCCCGTCGGTGAGTCGGAAACCAGGTGGTCAGGTAGTAGAGGACGCCGGGCAGAAAGCCGGCCTCGGCCGCGCCCAGCAAGAAGCGCACAACATAGAACTGGGTAGGGGTGGTGACCAGCATGGTGCAGGCCGAAAGCAGGCCCCAGGTGATCATGATCCGGGCAATCCAGACCTTGGCCCCGACCTTTTCCAGGGCCAGGTTGCTTGGCACCTCGAAAATGATGTAACCGACAAAAAACAGCCCGGCGCCCAGGCCAAACGCAGTCTCGCTGAACTGCAGGTCGCCCAGCATTTGCAACTTTGCGAAGCCAATATTGATCCGGTCCAGATAGGACGCCAGATAACAGAAGCAGAGGAACGGAATGAGTTTCCAGGTGATCTTGCGATAGAGCACCTGGACCGGGTCGCCGCTAGGTGTAGCGAGGTGTGTACCAGCATGTGCAGAGGGCATGTGTGTGTCCTGGAGGTAACGCTATGTCGGTTGTTGTATAGCCGCGAGCCAGTTATGCCGGTAACGGTCGCCAGTGAAGGGGTGATGGTTGATCTTGATACACCGCAAGACTACAGGCGTGTCTATAATCGCCGCACACATCATTCCCGCCCACAGACTGTCGAGACTTAAATGACTATCTCCCTGTACGCCGCTTCCATCCCCGTGTTCAAGCAAATGCTCAACGCCCTGAGCGGTGTTCTGACCAAGGCTGAAGCCCACGCGACGGCCAAGAACATCGACCCGAGTGTGTTCCTGCAGGCCCGTCTGGCTCCGGACATGTTCCCGCTGGTGCGTCAGGTGCAAATTGCCGTTGATTTTGCCAAGGGCGTTTCGGGCCGTCTGGCTGAAATCGAATTGCCGAAGTACGACGACAGCGAAGTGACCTTTGCTGATCTGCAAGCGCTGATCAGCAAGGTGCTGGCCTTTGTTGACGGGATCAAGCCCGAGCAGGTCGACGGCAAGGAAGGCATCGAAATCATCACCCGTCAGGGCACGCCGAAAGAAAAACGCTTTACCGGCCAGGCTTACCTGCTGACCTATGGCCTGCCGCAGTTCTTCTTCCACGTGACCACTGCGTACGCGATCCTGCGTCACAACGGCGTTGAAGTCGGCAAGCGTGATTACATGGGCGCGTTCTAAGCAAGCCGCCTTGTGACGGCTTCAGGAACTGCCCGCCCGGGCGCTCCTGAAGCCGTTTTGACTTAGCCCTGTTGCAGGGCTTTGTCTTCCTGGGCCAGGCAGGCCGCAGCAGTAAACAGTACATCGGTGGACGAGTTGAGCGCGGTTTCTGCAGAGTCCTGCAGGATGCCGATGATGAAACCCACGGCCACGACTTGCATCGCAATTTCGCTCGGGATGCCGAACAGGCTGCACGCCAGCGGAATCAACAGCAGCGAACCTCCCGCCACACCCGATGCGCCACAGGCGCACACGGCTGCCACGACACTCAGCAAAATGGCAGTCGGAATGTCGACCACAATCCCCAGCGTATGCACGGCGGCCAGGCTCAATACCGTGATGGTAATCGCCGCGCCCGCCATATTGATGGTGGCGCCCAGCGGGATCGATACCGAGTAAGTGTCTTCATGCAGGCCCAGGCGTTCGCTCAGGGCCATGTTCACTGGAATGTTGGCCGCCGAACTGCGGGTGAAAAACGCGGTGATCCCGCTTTCGCGCAGGCACAGAAACACCAGCGGGTACGGGTTGCGGCGCAGTTTCCAGAACACGATCAGCGGGTTGACCACCAGCGCCACGAACAGCATGCAGCCAATCAGCACCGTGAGCAGGTGCAGATAGCCCAGCAGGGCGCCAAAGCCCGAGGTGGCGAGGGTCGAAGCCACCAGGCCGAAAATGCCCAGCGGTGCAAAGCGAATCACCACGCGCACGATCACGGTGACGCCGTTGGACAGGTCGCTGAGTACGGTGCGGGTGGTGTCACCGGCATGGCGAATGGCGATGCCCATCCCGATGGCCCAGGCCAGAATGCCGATGAAATTGGCATTCATCAGTGCGCTGACCGGATTGTCGACCACGCTCAGTAACAGGCTTTGCAGCACTTCGCTGATACCGCCCGGCGCGGCAATGGCGATGTCTTCAGTGACCAGCACCAGTGTCGACGGGAACAGCATGCTGGCGACCACGGCCACGCAGGCGGCGGCAAAAGTACCGAACAGGTACAGCACCAGGATCGGGCGGATATGGGTTTCTTGCCCGTGCTTGTGGTTGGCAATCGATGCCATGACCAGAACAAAGACCAGAATCGGTGCAACGGCTTTCAAGGCGCTGACAAACACCTTGCCGATAAAGGCCACCGAGAGCGCTGCGGAGGGCGCAAGCCAGGCCAGCAAAATGCCGGCGAACAGACCAATCACGATCTGGGTCACCAGGCTGGTGCTCTTGAGCTTGTGCAGCAGGGTAGGTGGAGCAGCAGTCATAGGGTTTCTCTAGTTGTTCTGGGTGGTGCATTGAAAAACTATGGGGCGATCAGGCTGATCGACGCAAGTCGGCAGGGGGGTAACTTTATCATACAGATGTAGGCGCTTTCCTACGCAGGGGCAATCTGCCACATCTGTGTTGAAACAAGGCCGGGCAACGTGGCTTCGCGACGAATCATTCTGTTACTATTGCGCATCCCCTTTTTTCTTCAAATCAGCGGGCCTTTCGGGCTTTCGCTGGCCTCGTTGTCTCTGGAGTTATTCATGCTGTTGCCCATCCTGCTGCTGTCTGCGGCCGGTTTTACCGTGCTTACAACCGAGTTCATCATCGTCGGCCTGCTGCCTTCGATTGCCCGTGACCTTGAAGTCAGCGTGCCCCAGGCCGGTTTACTGGTGACTCTGTTTGCGTTCACGGTCGCGGCCCTTGGGCCGTTCTTGACCGCCTGGTTTGCGCGCTTCAAGCGCAAGCCCCTGTTTATTGCGATTTTGCTGATGTTCGCCTTCGCCAATACCCTGGCGGCACTGGCGCCGAATATCTGGGTCATGGCATTTGCGCGGCTGCTGCCAGCCTTGGGCTTGCCGGTGTTCTGGGCCCTGGCCAGCGAAACTGCGGTGGACATCGTAGGCCCGGATTACGCCGGGCGGGCGATTGCTAAAATCGGCTTCGGGATTGTCTGTGCAACGGTATTTGGCATCCCGGTCGGGACCCTGATCTCGGATGCATGGGGCTGGCGCAGTGCTTTCGGGATTCTGGCCGTGGTCGCGCTGGCCAAGGCCCTGCTGCTGTGGATCTACCTGCCCGCCACACACGTGGTCAAGGAGGCTGTCACCCTGCGTTCACAATTCGGTCTGTTGCGCAGCCCGTTGATGATTGGGCATATCGTGCTGTCGGTGCTGGTGTTCAGCGGCATGTTTACCGCTTACACCTACCTGGCCGACATTCTTGAGCGGCTGGCGGG
>JBILYW010000127.1:0-7714 GCA_044377555.1 Pseudomonas sp. | reverse complement strand
CGGTGACCACTTGCAGGTGCAGGGTGTGGGCCATGACGATAATGGCCTGGACGATTTCCATGTCCTGACTTGAGGTCGGGATGTCCTGGATGAACGAGCGGTCAATTTTTAAGGTGTTGAGCGGCAGGCGCTTGAGGTAGGCGAGGGAGGAATAGCCGGTACCGAAGTCATCAATGGACAATGACACGCCAAGGGCACGGATCTGGCGTAACAGCTGCGAAGTGCTGCTCAGATTGCACATCAGGGCGTTTTCCGTGACTTCCAGTTCCAGCCGGTGCGCCGCAATCCCGGATGAGCGAAGCGCGCTTTCGATTTCGTCGGCCAGCTCTACCCGCACCAGATTGCGCGCCGAGCAATTCACCGCGACCCCCAGATGTTGCCATCCCTGGAGGGAAAGGGCAGCAAGGTCATGGCAGGCTTTGCGCAGCACCCAATGGTCCAGATCGGCGATAAGCCCGTTGGCCTCGGCGATGCCGATGAAGCGTTCAGGGCCGAGCAGGCCGTGTTCGGGGTGTTGCCAGCGGATCAGGGCCTCAAGCTTGGCCACCTGGCCATTCTTGAGGTCGAAGATGGGCTGGTACTGCAGGAACAGCTCCTTGTCTTCGTTCAACGCACTGCGCAGTTCTTCCTCTATTTGCAGCTCCAGCGAGGCGCGGGTCTTGAGGTTGGAGCTGAAGAAGTTCAGGTTGTTACGCCCGCTGCCCTTGGACTGGTAAAGGGCCAGATCCGCATGCTTGAGCAGTTCAGCACTGTTTGTACCGTCATCCGGGAACACGCTGATGCCAATGCTGGTGGTCATCACCATTTGGCGTCCTGACAGTTCGATGGGCTCTTTCAACTTGAGCATGATGCGCTGAGCCATGCTTTGCGCTTCATCGCGATGGTTGAGATTGATCAAAATACAGAACTCGTCACCGCCAAAACGCGCGACCACGTCATTGTGGCTGCGGGTGGAGTGCTTGATGCGGGCGGCGATCGTCTTGAGCAGCTCATCCCCCGCATCGTGACCCAGGCTGTCATTGATGCGCTTGAAGTGGTCAATGTCGAGGAACATCACGGCCAGCTTGCTGTTCCTTGCGGCGCAATCACTGAGTTTTTCAGCAAATAGCTGGTTGAAGCCGCGGCGGTTGATCAGGTTGGTCAAGGGGTCGTAATGCGCGACTTGCTGCAAGGACGCACGCGCCTGGTCGAGCTGGCTCAGCAGGGCGTTGACCCGCCTCAGGTCGTGCTCCTTGAGTTGCAGTTTCTTGTCGACCAGTGCGGCGCTGGCGCTGCTGCCAATCAACAACAGCACCACCACGGCCACCGCAAGGGCCAGTTGCCAGTGTGGGTTGCCTGAACTGTCCGCCAGGGGGGCGGTGAGCGTCGGCATGCTGGTGAGCTGAATGCTGAGCATGGCGACTGCGGCGCCAATACACAGGGCGAGTTTCAAAAGCTGATGGAGTGAGCGCCAGTAGGTTGTGCGGTGCAGGGCTTGTACGACAGCGATGGCTGCGATCAGGGACATGAGCAGGGCGCCAATGGCGGTGCCGATGCTGTAGCGAGTGGCAACAGGGGGCGCGAATGCCAGGATGCAGATGAAGTGCATGGCCCAGATCCCGCTGGCCAGACAACCGACAGCAATCCATCGCCATACAGTTTTACTGAGGGCTCTATCCGCATTGCCGGCGCGTTCAACCAGATACAGCGTGGCCAGGCAAGCCGCAGTGGCGACCAGGCAGGCGAGTAATACCAGGTAGGGATTATGGCCGTTGAGTAACAGCAACTGGCCTTGTTCTGCAGGCTCCCCCATCAGTTGTAACCCCAGTCTCTCCATTGCTCGCCTCGGCGGTTCGCGCTAGTCGTCAGGTGCTAGCTTGGGGTCGAGTATAGAAGCTGGATTGGGGGCGGCAGGGGTGATGGCAAAATGATGGCGATCATTTTGTTATTAGGGCGGTGTTTTATAGTCAGTTACGTCAGGTCGGGGCTAGCAAAAAAATGTGGGAGCGGGCTTTCCCGCTCCCACAGGTCAGGGCTTTTTAGCCCGCTACCAGCACACGAATGGCTTCAAGGCGCAGGGCGGCTTTTTCAAGCATGGCCAGGCTTTGTTCGCGCTGTTTGCGCAAGGCAACCAGTTCGCTGTCACGTACGCTCGGGTTGACTGCCTGCAAGGCGGTCAGGCGTGCAAGCTCTTCTTCGGTGTCTGCTGCCAGACGGCGTTGGGCTTCGGCCACGCGCTCTGCGTGACGTGGCGCGATCTTGGCTTCACCGGCGTTGATCTTCGGCGTCAACTGTTCGCGCTGGGCCTGAACGAACTTGTTGGCGCTGGCGCGCGGTACGCTTTCCAGTTGTTCGTTCAATGTGTCGAAGGCCACGCGGGACGACAGGTCGTTACCGTTGGCATCGAGCAGGCAGCGCAGGGCCGCCGGGGGCAGGTAGCGACCCAGTTGCAGCGAACGCGGGGCAACCACTTCACTGACGTAAATCAGCTCGAGCAGCACAGTGCCGGGCTTCAGGGCCTTGTTCTTGATCAGTGCGACGGCGGTGTTGCCCATCGAGCCAGACAACACGAGGTCCATGCCGCCTTGCACCATCGGGTGTTCCCAGGTGATGAACTGCATGTCTTCGCGCGACAGGGCCTGGTTGCGATCGTAGGTGATGGTCACGCCTTCGTCGTCGCCCAGAGGGAAGCTGGCGTCGAGCATTTTCTCGCTTGGCTTGAGGATCAGCGCGTTTTCGGAATGGTCTTCGCTGTCGATGCCAAAGGCGTTGAACAGGGTTTCCATATAGATCGGCAGGGTGAACTGATCGTCTTGCTCAAGGATCGCTTCAACCAGTGCTTCGCCTTCACCTGAGCCGCCGGAGTTGAGCTCCAGCAAACGGTCACGGCCGGTGTGCAGTTCTTGCTCGAGACGCTCGCGCTCAAGGCGTGCTTCGTCGATCAGCGCTTGCCACTCCTGGTCGTCGGCAGCTTCAAGCAACGGCAGCAGGCGTGGGCCGAACTTGTGCTGGAGGGCGTTGCCGGTCGGGCAGGTGTTGAGGAAGGCATTCAGCGCTTCGTGGTACCACTGGAACAGGCGCTGTTGCGGGCTGGTTTCAAGGTACGGCACGTGCAGTTCGATGATGTGCTTCTGGCCGATACGGTCCAGACGGCCGATACGCTGCTCCAGCAGGTCCGGGTGCGACGGCAGGTCGAACAGCACCAGGTGGTGAGCAAACTGGAAGTTGCGACCTTCGCTGCCGATTTCGGAGCAGATCAGCACTTGGGCGCCGAATTCTTCATCTGCGAAGTAGGCTGCAGCACGGTCGCGCTCAAGAATGTTCATGCCTTCGTGGAAGACCGTCGCAGGAATGCCTGAACGTACGCGCAGGGCGTCTTCCAGGTCCATGGCAGTTTCAGCGTGGGCGCAGATCACCAGTACTTTGGTGCGCTTGAGCATTTTCAGCGTGTCGGTGAGCCATTCAACCCGAGGGTCGAAGCGCCACCAGCGTTCTTCATCCGTAGCGTCCGGCTGGGCCTGGAAGCTGACTTCAGGGTACAGCTCGGCGTGTTCACCCAGCGGCAGTTCGAGGTATTCGTCCGGGCACGGCAGCGGGTAGGCGTGCAGTTTGCGCTCCGGGAAACCCTGGATGGCCGCGCGGGTGTTACGGAACAGCACGCGGCCGGTGCCGTGGCGGTCCAGCAGCTCGCGTACCAGGCGGGCGCTTGCCTCGGCATCGCCCTCATTGACCGCGGCCAGCAGGGTATCGCCTTCGGCTCCGAGAAAACCGTGAATGGTTTTATGGGCTTCAGGTGACAGGCGGCCCTTGTCCAGCAGCTCCTGTACGGCCTGAGCTACCGGACGGTAGTTCTCGCTTTCGGCGCGGAAGGCGGCCAGATCGTGGAAGCGATTCGGGTCCAGCAGGCGCAGGCGCGCAAAGTGGCTGTCCTGCCCCAATTGCTCCGGGGTTGCGGTGAGCAGCAGAACACCCGGGATCACGCCGGCCAGTTGTTCCACCAGGCCGTATTCAGGGCTGACGTTGTCTTCGTGCCACACCAGGTGGTGCGCTTCGTCGACCACCAGCAGGTCCCATTCAGCGTCAAACAGCGCGGCCTGGGCCTTGGGGTCGTCAACCAGCCACTCCAGGGCAACCAGTGCCAACTGGCTGTCTTCGAAGGGGTTGCTGGCGTCGCTTTCGATAAAGCGCTCTTCGTCGAACAGTGCCACTTCGAGGTTGAAGCGCCGACGCATCTCAACCAGCCACTGGTGCTGCAGGTTTTCCGGGACGACGATCAGGACGCGGCTGGCGCGGCCACTGAGCAATTGGCGGTGAATTACCAGGCCGGCTTCGATGGTTTTACCCAGGCCCACTTCGTCAGCCAGCAAAACACGCGGCGCGATACGGTCTGCCACTTCGCGGGCGATGTGCAGTTGGTGTGCAATCGGTTGTGCACGCACGCCACCCAGGCCCCACAGCGGCGATTGCAGTTGACGGCTGGTGTGTTCGAGGGTGTGGTAGCGCAGGGAGAACCAGGACAGCGGGTCGATTTGCCCGGCGAACAGACGGTCGCTGGCCAGACGGAACTGGATAAAGTTCGACAGTTGGGTTTCTGGCAGGGTGACGGCTTCGTTGTGCTCGTTAAGCCCGTGATAGACCATCAGGCCGTCGACGTCTTCGACTTCGCGCACGGTCATCTTCCAGCCTTCGAAGTGGATGATGGTGTCACCCGGCGAGAACCGTACACGCGTGAGCGGTGCGTTGCGCAGCGAATATTGGCGGGTTTCGCCAGTGGCCGGATAGAGCACGGTCAACAAGCGACCGTCCTGTGCCAGAACGGTGCCTAAACCTAGCTCTGCTTCGCTGTCACTAATCCAGCGTTGCCCCGGTTGATACTGCTGCGCCATGCTGCCTGACTCCCGCTTTGAAAAAGCCGAGTATATTAACGGAACAGAGGCCTCAGTCCAAAGGACTCTCATAAAAAGCTGCCCTGCTTATTAAGAAAACCGACGGCAGTTTTAGACGGGTGGCGTCCCTGGTCAGCCGCCGACAGCCTGAAGACAGGAGAACAATAACCATGTTGCCGTCAATCTTGCCGCTGGGCGCTGTCCCCATTACCTCCGGGCAGGACCCGGTCCGGCCCCGGCCAGACATTCCTCCCGTGACCGCCGCACAGGCCAGCTCCGGTGAATGTGCAATCGACCTGAAGAACCACGACACCGATCAGGCCGCGCTATTGTTACGCGAAGAGCAACAACGCCAACATGACAAACGCCGTCGTGAAGCCCAGGAAGATACAGGCGAGGGGAGGCCGGATGAGGCGCAGAACCTGGAGGCTACGGCGGCGGTTTCACCTGTGATCGACGGGACGCAGCGTCAGGGGTTGTGGGTCGATATCAAGGTATAGGTCTTTTTTCTGGCCAGCGATGCGCGTGCGTCGCATTATTGGCGCACTGAAACACACTGACAGCGGTTTGAAACTTCTTATGAGCCAAGATACCAATCTGGTCGACCTGGGCGCCGAGCGCGCCAAGCGTGTACACGACCTCAAGGAAAAACGTTTGAACGAAGTGCGCAAAGCGTTCGAGCAGGCGATGCCATTAGCAAAGGTTGCGAAAAAGCCGAAGAAAAAACCGAAAAAGCGCTGACCCTCCCTGGTTTTCGCTGATCTGCGTCAACTATTTCCTCCAGGCCCGGTCTGGTCGTGGATCACTATTGATCCCGGTCAAGTCCTGCACCTGCGCGTGTGGTTAATCTGGCTGCAACACACAGACACGCACAGGAGGCCGTCATGTTTCTCGATAATGTGGTTATCGCCGGGGTACTTACCGTCGGCCTCATGGTTTTGTTCTTTGCCGGTCTGGGCATTTTTATCTGGAAAGACTCCCAGAAGCGCAAATAGCGCCGAGTCTTTACGGGGTATGAGCACGCAAGGCATTTTGGGCGACTTCGGTCGCCTATTTTTTTGCGGGTCTTTTTTGTACGTCCTTCTGTAGGAACACAGGTATCTACATGTGGGAGCGAGCCTGCTCGCGAGGCCGTTAACGATAACGTGTGCTTACGGGTTAATCGCGCAGCCCTTGGGACTTTCGCGAGCCGGCTCGCTCCCACAGATTTTGCCCATAAAAAAAGGTACGACCCGTGAGGGTCGTACCTTTTTTGTGCAGCGCAGAATCAGGCGAGTACTTTGGAAGCCAGCCAGAACAGCGTTGCAGACAGTGCGATGGTGGCGGGCAAGGTCAGCACCCACGCCATCAGGATGGTCTTGATCGTGCCGCCTTGCAGGCCGCTTTTGTTGGCAACCATGGTACCCGCTACACCCGAGGACAGAATGTGCGTCGTGGATACCGGCAGGGAGAAGATGTTGGCCATACCGATGGCAAAAGCCGTGGTGATCTGAGCCGCCATGCCTTGGGCATAGGTCATGCCTTGCTTGCCGATCTTCTCACCGATGGTTTTAACCACACGCTTCCAGCCCACCATTGTGCCCAGGCCCAAGGCCAGAGCTACAGCCAGAATCACCCAGAACGGGGCGTATTCGGTGGTGGCGGTCAGGTCTTTACGCAGCTTTTCGAGGTCCGCTTTTTCGCGGGAATCAAGCACTGGCAATTTGCTGACTTTCTTGGCGGTGTCGTCCAGGCAAAGCAGGTAGCGACGGATCTCTATACGCTTTTCAGCAGGGATCGAATGGTAGTCCGCTACGCCTTTCAATGAGCTCAGCAGCGCCTCGATGGTCGGTTCGGTTTGCTGCGGGTTGCAGCTGAACTGATCCGGCAAGTCGCCTTTTACGCTTTTGCCCAGTGCCAGGAATTCGGTCAGCGAAGCATTGTTGCGCTGATAGAACTGGCTCAGGTGCAGGGTGGCGTCGCGAGTACGTTCGATCTGATACGTGGTGCTGTTCAGATCCAGAACGAAAGCGCTTGGCACGATGCCGATCAGTACCAGCATGATCAGGCCGATGCCTTTCTGGCCATCGTTGGAACCGTGAACAAAGCTCACGGCCATGGCCGAGATCACCAGAACCAGACGGTTCCAGAACGGCGGGTGCTTTTTGTCGTCCATCTTGCGGCGTTGGTCTGGCGTTTTGTGCATCTTGGACGCTGGACGCCACCACTTGAGGGCAATCAATACCAGGCCTGCAACCAGGAAACCGGCCATTGGCGAGAACACCAGGGAGGCTCCGATATCGATAGCCTTCTGCCAGTTAACACCGTCGCTCACCGGAATTCCGCTGATCAGGGCGTTGGCCAGGCCGACACCCAGAATCGAACCGATCAGGGTGTGGGAGCTCGACGCGGGAATCCCGAAGTACCAGGTGCCCAGGTTCCAGGTGATAGCTGCAGCAAGCAGGGAGAACACCATGGCCAGGCCATGTCCGGTGTTTACATTCACCAGAAGCTCTACCGGCAGCAGGTGGACGATGGCATATGCCACGCCGACCCCGCCCAGCAGAACGCCGAGGAAGTTGAACACACCGGAAAAGAATACCGCCAGGTGAGGCGGCATGGCTTTGGTGTAGATGACAGTCGCTACCGCGTTCGCGGTGTCATGAAAGCCGTTTATGAACTCAAACGCGAGAACAAAGGCTAGGGCGAAGAAGAGGCTGATAAGAACCCAGGCGTCCAATCCGCTTAATAGATCGATCATGAAGGTTTTCTGACACGGTCATAAAGGGGGGCGGATTATGCCAGAAAACCCCGCTAATCAATGCACTTGCTGCCCGTTGGTAACATCTATAAATGAAAAAGCTCGTAAG
>JBILYW010000663.1:0-2508 GCA_044377555.1 Pseudomonas sp. | reverse complement strand
GATATCGGACAGTCTTTCAAGCCATCCCAATCTGCGCGCATTGTCACACAAATCGCAGAGGACGCTAAGTATGCGGGAAATGAGGCGCTGCGCGGTACCCAGATACCCGCTCCTCAAACTGCAGATACAAAAAAACGCCAGATGGTTAATCTGGCGTTTTCTTTAAATATGGGGTGGACGAAGGGGATCGAACCCTCGACAACGGGAGTCACAATCCCGTGCTCTACCAACTGAGCTACGCCCACCATAGCGCGTTTACAACCCCGCCAGCCCCGTACTACATGGAACAGACAGTTAAAACAAAAGAAAAAAGCCGCTACAAGCGGCTTTGTTCAAATTTGGTGCGGACGGAGAGACTCGAACTCTCACACCTTGCGGCGCTGGAACCTAAATCCAGTGTGTCTACCAATTCCACCACATCCGCATTTCAAACTTTTGAAGCAAAGACGCCAGATTATTAATCTGGCGGCTTTCTAAATATGGGGTGGACGAAGGGGATCGAACCCTCGACAACGGGAGTCACAATCCCGTGCTCTACCAACTGAGCTACGCCCACCATATTGCCTGTGCTTCTTTACTTGTGCCAAAGCTGCCTAATGGCGCACCCGGCAGGACTCGAACCTGCGACCATCCGCTTAGAAGGCGGATGCTCTATCCAGCTGAGCTACGGGCGCATTTTTAGCCTGTATTCTTTGACGACTACAAACCAAGTGCTTTCAGTATCACCAAGCTGGACAACAACTTCGCTCTACCTTCTTAACCAGTGCTAGGCTGTGCCCGACAAGTGCGACGAATGTTATAGGTGAGCCTGAAAGTCGTCAACTCTTTTTTATAAAAAGTTTAGAAATATAAAGGAGTTAGGGGAATAAACAGACCAGGCGCCTTTGCCCTCACGCCACGGCATGCGAGAATGCACGTCCTTTTTCCACCCTTTACGATGGTTAATCACGCGTAATGACTGCACAACTAATCGACGGCAAAGCGATCGCCGCCAGCCTGCGCCAGCAGATTGCCAAACGTGTCGCCGAGCGTCACGAGCAAGGCCTGCGCACCCCTGGTCTGGCAGTGATTCTGGTAGGCAGCGATCCTGCCTCCCAGGTTTATGTTTCGCACAAGCGTAAAGACTGCGAAGAGGTAGGCTTTCTTTCCCAAGCCTATGACCTGCCCTCAGACACTGCCCAGCAAGAGCTGACCGACCTGATCGACCGTCTTAATGACGACGCGAACATCGATGGCATCCTGCTGCAACTGCCTCTGCCGGCTCATCTGGACGCCTCCAAACTGCTGGAACGCATTCGCCCGGACAAAGATGTCGACGGTTTCCATCCTTATAACGTCGGCCGCCTGGCCCAGCGCATCCCGCTGCTGCGCCCTTGCACCCCCAAAGGCATCATGGCCCTGCTGGAAAGCACCGGCCAGGATCTGTACGGGATGGACGCAGTGATTGTCGGCGCATCCAACATCGTTGGCCGCCCAATGGCCATGGAGCTGCTGCTGGCTGGCTGCACCGTGACCGTCACTCACCGCTTCACCAAGGATCTGGCTGGCCACGTTGGCCGCGCCGACCTGGTAGTCGTGGCCGCCGGCAAGCCGGGCCTGGTCAAAGGCGAGTGGATCAAGGAAGGCGCCATCGTGATCGACGTTGGCATCAACCGCCAGGCAGACGGCAAACTGGTTGGCGACGTGGTTTACGAGACCGCCCTGCCCCGCGCCGGCTGGATAACCCCGGTTCCTGGCGGCGTTGGCCCAATGACCCGTGCGTGCCTGCTGGAAAACACCCTGTACGCTGCAGAAACCCTGCACGACTGAGTGTCAACCCGCACACACGACAACGGCACCTTCGGGTGCCGTTGTTATTTGCGCCGATAAAACCCGAACAAACAAAAACCCGCACTTGGCGGGTTTTTGCTTACTTAACGAGCAACCTAGTCAGCCAAGCGCCAGGTCGTCCCGCCTTTACTGTCTTCAAGCACAACACCCATCGCAGCGAGCTGATCACGAATGCGATCCGACTCTGCCCAGTCCTTGCCGGCACGGGCCGCCAAACGCGCCTGGATCAAGGCATCCACCTGGGCCGCATCGATCTTGCCTTCAGCACCTGCCTGCAGGAAGTCGTCAGCTTCGAGCTGCAAAACACCCAGCACATCAGCCAGTTGCTTGAGGCGCGCCGCCAAACCGGCAGCCGCCTGCAGATCGGTTTCACGCAGACGGTTGATCTCGCGAACCATCTCGAACAGCACCGCACAGGCTTCCGGCGTACCGAAGTCGTCGTTCATCACCTGGGTAAAGCGCTCAACGAACGCCTCGCCACCGGCAGGAGCCACTTTCGGCAGACCTTTAAGGGCGTTATAGAACCGGTCCAGAGCCGCTTTCGCGTCCTTGAGGTTATCTTCGGAGTAGTTGATCGAGCTGCGATAGTGGCTCGATACCAACAAGTAACGCACCACTTCCGGGTGATACTTCTCCAGAACGTCGCGAATGGTGAAGAAGTTGTTCAAGGACTTGGAC
>JBILYW010000126.1:0-7730 GCA_044377555.1 Pseudomonas sp. | reverse complement strand
TATTCGGGGAGTCGTTCAGGCGCCAGTTTTCGACCACCAGCCCGGCTCCAACCTGCACGTTGTTGAGCAATACGGTGCCGCTGGAGGTGGTGCGCTGACCAAAGCCTGACCAGTCATCCACCACGCGCAGGCCGGGCGTGCCACGACGGACAAAGGCAATCACCTGCTTGCCGTCGTCATTGAGTGCCTTGACCGCGATCCAGTGGGCAAACAGTGCACCGGTGGAGTAAAACTTCTGGCCGTTGATGACGAAATCATCACCGTCAGCCGTGATGCGAGCCTTCAGCTCCAGAGTGTTTTTACTGCCGCGCTCGGGCCCGGCATTGGCGATGCGCCAACCTTGCAGCACGCTGGTGAACAGTTGCTCTTTTTGCGTATGCGTCGCGGTGTTCGCAATCAGGCTGAGCAGGCCCACCTGGTTTTGCGGAATCTGCCCCAGCGCCGGGTCGGCGGCCGAGATGATGGCGAATACTTCGGCCAAGGTGACAAAAGACACCTGCGGCCCGCCAAATTCGCGGGGAATGGAAATACTGCCCAGGCCGCTACGGGTGAATGCTTCGATATGTGACCACGGCAGTTTGCGTTGCCGGTCGCGCTTGGCCGCATGTTCAAGGGCGCTGGCAGCCAGCGTGCGGGCGGCTTCAAGGGCTTCGTTATCGGTGCGCAGAACATGCGCTGCCAGTAACAGAGGCGCGACATCCTGGTCGCTTTGCAGGTGTGCATTGGCCAAGTCAGACATCAGTGCCGCTCCTTGGCTGCACGCAATGCCCTGGGGCCAGGGTGATTGTGTTACTGACCATACCTACCTCGCATCTCGTTTGGGAGCGCCGCTTGAGCGGCGCGAATAACAGCTGAGAGTCCGGTGGTCCGGTGCATATACCCTAATCGAGTATAAAAATTAAAAGAACTAACTTTTAGGAATATAGATAGATGATTCCATCGAGCCCTAGTTGCGCCAGTTGGGCCGTGGTTCTGCAGCGCGCAGTGCCTCGCGGGGGGCGGGATTGATATAGAGCTTCGTGGCGCCGA
This sequence comes from Pseudomonas sp., assembly GCA_044377555.1. Lineage (GTDB taxonomy): Bacteria > Pseudomonadota > Gammaproteobacteria > Pseudomonadales > Pseudomonadaceae > Aquipseudomonas. The sequence continues at coordinate 6,701 of JBILYW010000126.1, read as the reverse complement.
CTTTAAGCGTGCGTGCCGGAGCCCAGCGTGAATTGTTGCCTGCGCGATCGATCACACAGTAAGTGACTTCCAGTTTGGGGTCTTCACCGGCTTCCTGAATGATGTGCGCAGGGATGAAGACGCTGACGGGCTGGTCGATATCGACCTTGCGCAGTTTGGGCAAGTCCAGGCGCACGTCCCCCCAGAGCAGGGTGATTGCATCTTCGCAAGCCATGTTTCGATAAGGTTCGATGGTCACGGGAACGCCGCGCTTCATCTGCCCGGGGTTAACCCCGTAACGCAGGATGGGTTCCGGGATCATGAGCGGGGCGAGCCCCTGGTTTTCGTCACCGATGGCCTCGCCACCGGGGCAATCAAGTTTGATAAATACTTTAAGTTGCGCTGAGAGCGCGGGGCTGCTGCCGATATGCATGACGCGGTAATAAAGGCGTGCGGTACCGTTTTGAATAAAACTCTGCGGCACTCTTAATGAAACAGGCTGGCCGATGTCCGCCTTGTGAAGATGTTGTGAGGTTACATAGCAACCGTCCCAGAATAATTCGATCAGGTCGCCTTCTTCCATATTCTTGTAAGGCGTTATTGTAATAAGCAGTTGTTCGGCCGCCCGGGCACAAATAGTGTTTTTGCCCGGGTTTGAAAGTGCAGGAGGTGGCAGTTTGTTGAGGCATGAAGTGAAGGGCATATATAAAAGATTCCTTTCTGGCGTGTAAGGGAGCGGTGCTCGCCTGAACAGGGCGTTTATTCGGCTTGTTAGCAGAGTGGTGCGGCGGCCGTCATGACTTTGATCGTCGGGCTGGAGCGACTTGTTTTTATTAGATAAGAGGCTGTAGTAATGAGTGTCAAGGGCGAGTGGAGTTAATCTGGATGTCTTTTGTTTATTCGGAAAGTTCCTACCAGTAGAGTGCTGAATAGTATGCTGCGTGTAGTGTTCGAAATGGGGTGATGAATAAAGTTTATATAAAATATCGTAGAGTCTTGGTTGTTTGACAGGAATAAGTAATGTGCTGAATTTAGCGACTGAAGTTAAAGATGCCTCCTACATATGTGCTTATAGCTCCGGGCGGTTTTTTGTTGTTGGGCTACGCTACTCGTTCAATCGAACTGGGCCAGTGCCCTGACGATTTTTTTGTGCATTTACCATTTCTTTCACATGGCATTTGCATAATCACTGCGCGCGAGGCAGTCGGTTTGCCCGCTTTGTGATATTTAGATGCAGCCAAATTTCTCGGAAGACCATTCAAATGGCCATAGACCCTCAGTTGACTCCGCCTGCCCGCCGCCGCCCGCGCTTTAACTTGCGCTGGTATCACTGGCTTCTGCTGTTTGGTGCAGCGCTTTATACATTAGCGTCGGCCATGCATTGGGATGACCGCGGCGCATTGTGGATGCTGGAGCGGTTTGAGAGCCCGACAGAGCAGAACGAAAGTGTGTGGTTGCCCGACTATACGGCGGTGATTGATGCCAAGCCGTTACCGGGGATGGAAAGGGACGAAGCCTCGGATCTGGCTTACAGCCCTTTGAGCAAAACGCTGTTTTCGGTGATGGGTAAAAACCCGTTCCTGGTGGAGCTGAGCCTCGACGGTGATGTACTGCGCAAAATTCCGCTGGTGGGCTGGAGCAACCCGGAAGGTCTGACGGTGATGGAGAACGGTCTGCTGGCCATTGTCGATGAGCGTGAGCACTTGCTGACCATCATCAAGGTCGATGCGGACACCAAAAGCCTGAATATTGCTGACTTCCCGAAGTACGATCTGGGCCCTTCGAAAAACCAGAACAAGGCCTTTGAAGCCATTGCCTGGGACCCGCGTCGCCAGCAGCTATTGCTGGGCGAAGAGCGTCCGCCGGCGTTGTTTGTATGGAAAAGCGACGGCAGCCAGGTGCTGACCGGCAGCAAGCAAAAAGTGCCCAGCGACGAACTTGACCTGCGCAACCTGTCTGCCCTGAGCGTTGACCCGCGCACGGGCCATACGCTGGTGCTCTCGGCAGATTCGCATATGCTTCTGGAACTCGACGAGCTGGGCGAACAGGTCAGCTTCATGACCTTGCTCGGTGGTTTCAACGGCCTTGAAAAAACCATTCCCCGGGCTGAAGGGGTCGCAATTGATGAAAACGGCACGCTGTATATGGTGAGCGAGCCGAACCTGTTTTATCGCTTCGAGAAGAAAACCCGGTAAGCAGGCTTGAAGATTAAGTTTGAATTCATGAAGTCGTGGTATTCCAACCGCCTGATTTGTTTAGAGTTCGACCCATGCGCCGTGTCAGCCGTACTACCGCTCTTGTTCTTGGTGTAACGCTGGTGGCCCTTGTGGCCGCCGGTTTTGCTGCGCAACACTTTCGTCTGTTCGAACGAACCTGGTTCCAAGTCAGCCAACTGTGGCAGACCACCGATCCGGCAGCGATCAACCTGGACCAATATCAGGCCGTGCTGCAAGGCAAGGCGATTGAGGGGCTTGAGGACGATGTTTCTGCACTGACCTACGATCCGCTGCGCAAAAGCCTGTTTACCGTGACCAACAAGAAAGCCGAGCTGATAGAGCTGTCCCTCGATGGGCGGATCTTGCGGCGTATTGCACTGATCGGCTTTGGCGATGCCGAAGCGGTCGAGTTTGTTGGCGAGAACACCTACGTCATTACCGATGAGCGTCAACAACGGCTGATCAAGGTCAAGGTTGATGACAGCACACAGGTGCTGGATGCCCGCGATGCGGAGCAATTGACGCTGGGGCTCAATCGGTCAGGCAACAAGGGCTTTGAAGGCCTGGCCTACGACTCTGTGGGCAAGCGCCTGTTTGTGGCCAAGGAGCGTGACCCGATGCTGATTTATGAGGTGCGCGGGTTCCCCCAGGACAATCCGCAGCAACCCTATGCCACCCATGTGGTGACCAACCCGAGACGTGATGCGCGATTGTTTGTGCGGGATTTGTCGAGCTTGCAGTTTGACGAACGCACCGGTCATTTACTGGCGCTGTCGGATGAGTCGAAATTGCTGCTGGAGCTGAATATCGAGGGGCGGCCGATCAGCACGTTGTCGCTGAAAAAGGGCCGGCATGGCCTGAGAAAATCAGTGCCGCAAGCTGAAGGTGTCGCGATGGACGATGAGGGGACGATATACGTGGTGAGTGAGCCGAACTTGTTTTATCGCTTCGAGAAAAAGCCCGGCGCTGTCACACCTTGATCGTGTGGGAGCGGGCTTGTTTGCGATGCAGGCTCTGCGGTCTGCCAGACAAACCGTAGAGATGCCATCGCGAGCAAGCCCGCTCCCACACGTCTGTAACGGGGTTACTTGCTCAGGGTTTTCACGCCTTCAGGCGTACCCAGCAACAGCAGGTCAGCCGGGCGGGCGGCGAACAGCCCGTTGGTCACGACGCCGACAATGGCGTTGATCTGACGCTCCAGCTCAACCGGGTTGGTGATCTGCATGTTGAACACGTCGATGATGATGTTGCCGTTGTCGGTCACCACGCCCTCGCGGTAAACCGGATCGCCGCCCAGCTTGACCAGTTCGCGGGCCACGTGGCTGCGGGCCATCGGGATCACTTCAACCGGCAGCGGGAACGCACCCAGCACCGGTACCAGCTTGCTGGCGTCGGCGATGCAGATAAAGGTCTTGGCCACGGCGGCCACGATCTTCTCGCGGGTCAGGGCTGCGCCACCGCCCTTGATCAGGTTCAGGTTTTCGTCGCTTTCATCGGCGCCGTCCACGTAGAACTCCAGGTCGCTGACCGTGTTCAGCTCATACACCGGAATGCCGTGGCCCTTGAGGCGGGCGGCAGTGGCTTCGGAGCTGGCTACCGCGCCGTCGAAGGCACCCTTGTGTTGGGCCAGGGCGTCGATAAAGCAGTTGGCCGTGGAGCCGGTGCCGACCCCAACGATGCTCTTGTCATCCAGTTTTGGAAGGATGAAGTCGACAGCAGCCTGGGCTACGGCCTGTTTGAGTTGGTCCTGGGTCATGGGAGCTCCGGGGCGGGAAGGGTAAACAGAAAGGCGGCGAGTATAACCCAGCCTGTAAAACCTTTGGATTCGTATGGTCGCCCGCGCAAACGCTGGGGTAGACTCCTTGGTCCCTGCCAACCCGCCCAGTGAAGCTTTCCGATGCTCGAACAGTACGTTAAGAAGATCCTCACCTCGCGCGTTTATGACGTTGCCGTAGAAACCCCATTGCAGCCGGCCAATCAGCTGACCGAGCGGCTGGGCAACCAGATTTTGCTCAAGCGCGAAGACTTGCAGCCGGTGTACTCGTTCAAGATTCGTGGCGCTTACAACAAGCTGATGCACCTGACTGACGCCGAGCGCGCGTGCGGTGTGGTGACGGCCTCTGCGGGCAATCACGCCCAGGGACTGGCCCTGGCGGCCAAAGTGCTGGGCGTCAAAGCAACCATCGTGATGCCCAAGACCACCCCCGAGATCAAGGTTGAAGGCGTGCGCTCCCGTGGCGGCATTGTGGTGCTGCACGGCGATTCATTCCCGGAAGCCCTGGCCTACTCGCTGCAGCTGGTCGAGAAAGAAGGCTACGTTTATGTTCATCCCTACGATGACCCGCACACCATTGCCGGGCAGGGCACCGTGGCGATGGAAATTCTGCGCCAGCATCCGGCGCCGCTGGATGCGATTTTCGTACCGGTGGGCGGTGGCGGGCTGATCGCAGGGATCGCGGCGTACGTGAAATACCTGCGTCCGGATATCAAGATCATTGGCGTCGAGCCCGATGACTCCAACTGCCTGCAAGCCGCGATGGCCGCCGGCGAGCGCGTAGTGTTGCCAGCCGTGGGCATTTTCGCCGACGGCGTGGCCGTGGCACAGATTGGCCAGCACACCTTCGACATCTGCAAAGACTATGTGGATGAAGTCATCACCGTCAGCACCGACGAGATCTGCGCAGCAATCAAGGATATCTTCGACGATACCCGCTCGATCACCGAACCTGCCGGCGCTTTGGGCGTGGCCGGGATCAAGAAGTACGTTGAGCAACGCGGCGTTCGCGGCCAGACCCTGGTAGCGATCGATTCCGGGGCCAACGTCAACTTCGACCGCCTGCGCCATGTGGCCGAGCGCGCCGAGCTGGGTGAGGGCCGTGAAGCCATCATCGCAGTGACCATCCCTGAGGTGCCGGGCAGCTTCAAGGCGTTCTGCCAGGCCATCGGCAAGCGTCAGATCACCGAGTTCAACTACCGGTATCACACCGGCAGCGAAGCGCACATTTTTGTCGGCGTGCAGACCCACCCCGAGAACGATCCGCGACGTGCGCTGCTGGCCAGCCTGGCGGAGCAGGGCTTCCCGGTGGTCGATCTGACCGAGAACGAATTGGCCAAGCTGCATATCCGGCACATGGTGGGCGGGCACGCGGCCAAGGTCAGTGATGAGCTGCTGTTCCGTTTCGAGTTCCCGGAGCGCCCGGGGGCGCTGTTCAACTTCCTCAACAAACTGGGTGGGCGCTGGAACATTTCGATGTTCCATTACCGCAACCATGGCGCGGCTGATGGCCGGGTAATGGCCGGGCTGCAAGTGCCTGCGGATGAGCGTCATCTGGTGCCGGCCGCGCTGGCTGAAATCGGCTACCCGTATTGGGATGAAAGTGATAACCCGGCCTATCAGCTGTTTCTTGGCCGATAGCCGCTACGCTGAGTGAACGGCTCAAGGGATTAGTCAAATGGAAATGTTCACGGCGTTAAAACTGCTGCATGGCGTGTCGACACTGCTGTTGTTTGTCAGCGCCATTGCCTTGCTGGTTGTGGTGATCCGTCGTTGGCGGGCAGGGGATAAAAACCTGTCGGGCGGGATGGTGCAGCGGCCATGGAGTTTTGTATGGGCGTTGATGGGGCTGTGTTTGCTGGCGTTGCCGGTCAGCGGCTGGTTTCTGGTGCACCTGGCCGGCTGGCCGCTGAGCCAGTTGTGGCTACTGGCGGGCAGTTGCTTGTATCTGGTTGGCAGCCTGAGCTGGGTGTGGCTGGTGGTGCGCCTTAATCGCCTGCGGTTGGGGCGAATGGCCAGGTATCCGGGCTTTACGCTGGGGTTGGCGATTTTTTGTGCAATTTGCTTTATTGCGATTGCCGGGTTGATGGGCGCGAAGCCGGTTTAAGCACAATTGCTTGTGTGGGAGCGGCGGTGCGACGATTCGACTTGCTCGCGATGGCATCACTGCGGTCTTGCAGAAAAACCGCGGCGATCTTATCGCGAGCAAGCCCGCTCCCACGGGTTGTGTGTCAGTCGCGTAGCGAAATGATTTCCCAGCCACGCTTGATGGCCTCGGCCTGCAAGTTTGGATCCGGGTCTACCGCCACCGGATGGTCAACTTGCTCCAGCAACGGCAAGTCGTTCATCGAGTCGCTGTAGAAATAGCTGTCTTCAAGGCTGTAGCCGTTTTCCTCAACCCATCGGTTCAAACGCGTGACCTTGCCTTCACGGAAACACGGCACGTCGGTGCTGCGGCCGGTGTAGCGGCCATCGACGATTTCGCACTCGGTGGCAATCAAGTGTTCCACGCCGAGTTTTTTGGCAATGGGGGCTGTGACCACGCGGTTGGTAGCGGTGATAATCACCAGCGTGTCGCCCGCTTCGCGGTGTCTGGCCAGCAGGTCCAGAGCCTTGGGCAGCATCAGGGGTTCGATGCAGTCGCGCATGAATTCGCGGTGCCACTGATCCAGTTGCGCCATGTCATGGCGGCCAAAGATTTCCATGCTGAAGTTCAGATAGGCAGCGTTATC
>JBILYW010000662.1:0-2512 GCA_044377555.1 Pseudomonas sp. | reverse complement strand
CATTCAGAGCCCCGGTGCCAATGCGCTCGATGTTTCGCAGGCCGTGCGGGCCACCATGCAGCGGCTGGAAGGCAACTTCCCGCAGGGCCTGGTCTCGCGCATCGCTTATGACCCGACGGTGTTTGTCCGCGCTTCGCTTGAGTCGGTGGTCATTACGCTGCTGGAGGCGATTCTCCTCGTCGTGATCGTGGTGGTGGTATTCCTGCGCAACTGGCGGGCTTCGTTGATCCCGCTGATGGCGGTGCCGGTATCGTTGATCGGCACCTTCGCAGTCATGCACTTGATGGGCTTCTCGCTCAACACCCTGTCGTTGTTTGGTCTGGTGCTTTCGATAGGCATTGTGGTCGACGACGCAATCGTGGTGGTCGAGAACGTCGAGCGGCATATCGAGAATGGCGAGCAGCCCGCTCAAGCTGCACGGCGTGCGATGGATGAGGTCACGGGGCCGATCATTGCGATCACCTCGGTGCTCGCCGCCGTGTTTATTCCGACTGCTTTCCTGAGCGGCCTGCAGGGTGAGTTCTATCGCCAGTTTGCGCTCACGATTGCCATCTCGACCATTCTGTCGGCGGTCAACTCGCTCACGCTCAGCCCGGCGCTTGCCGGGCTTCTGTTACGCCCGCGCAAGGAAGGCGACGAGCGTGACCCGCGCAGTTTTCGGGGGCGCGCCGATCGTTTGATTCTCGCACTGGGCCGCCCGTTTCAGCGGGCGCCGCAGGCGTATGGCAACGCGGTGCGCAAGGTCGTGGGGCGCAAGGGCATGGCACTTGTGATGTATGGCGGGTTGCTCGCACTGACCTGGTTCGGCTTCCAGGCCGTACCGCCTGGGTTCGTGCCGATGCAGGACAAATACTATCTGGTCGGGATTGCGCAGCTGCCCAACGGGTCATCGCTGGATCGCACCGAGGCGGTGGTCAAACAGATGTCGAAGATCGCGCTGGATGAGCCTGGGGTCGAAAGTGTCGTGGCGTTCCCGGGGCTGTCGATCAACGGCTTCGTCAACATGCCGAACGCGGCGGTGATGTTCGTGATGCTCGACCCGTTCAAGGCCCGCGCCACGCCGGACCTTGCCGCGACCGCGATTGCCGGTCGCCTGCAAGCGAAGTTCGCCAGTATTCCCGACGGTTTTCTCGGCGTGTTCCCGCCACCCCCGGTGCCGGGGCTCGGCGCTACCGGCGGCTTCAAGTTGCAGGTCGAGGACCGGGGTGGCGCCGGGCTTGAGGCGTTGGTCCGGCAGACACAAATGCTGATGGTCAAAGCCAGCGCGTCAGGCCAGGTGGCGGGCTTGATGACCAGCGTTGATGTCAATGCACCCCAGTTCGACGTCGCGATTGATCGTACTCAGGCCCAGAGCCAGGGGGTGCGTCTGGCGGATGTGTTCGAGTCGTTGCAGGTGTATCTCGGCTCGCTCTATGTCAACGACTTCAACCGCTTTGGCCGTACTTACAAAGTGACAGCCCAGGCCGATGCGGACTATCGCATGCAGGCCGAAGCGATCGGGCGCCTGCAAGTGCGCAATGCGGCCGGGGCCATGTTGCCCTTGTCCTCGTTTGTCACCGTTACGCCCAGTTCCGGGCCCGACCGGGTGACGCACTACAACGGCTACCCCTCCACCGACATTACGGGCGGCGCGATGCCGGGCGTCAGTTCGGGCCAGGCCGTTGCGTTGATGGAGCAGCTGGCGAAAGAGGTGCTGCCCGAAGGCACGAGCTTCGAATGGACGGATCTGACTTACCAGCAAAAGCTGGCCGGTGATTCGGCGCTGTTCATTTTTCCGCTGTGTGTGTTGCTGGCTTATCTGATCCTCGCCGCGCAATACAACAGCTGGCTGCTGCCCCTGGCGGTATTGCTGATCGTGCCGATGTGCCTGCTGAGCTCGATTGTCGGCGTCTGGCTGGTGGGCGGCGATAACAACGTCTTCGTCCAGATCGGCCTTGTGGTGCTGGTGGGACTTGCCGCCAAGAACGCGATTCTTATCGTCGAATTTGCACGCAGCCGCGAAGCCGAAGGGGCCAGTGCACTGGAGGCGGTTATCGAGGCATGCCGACTGCGGCTACGGCCGATTCTGATGACTTCCCTGGCGTTCATCGCCGGTGTGGTGCCGCTGGTACTGGCCAGCGGCGCCGGCGCCGAGATGCGCCAGGCCATGGGGATCGCCGTCTTCGCAGGCATGCTCGGGGTGACGCTGTTCGGCCTGTTCCTCACGCCGGTTTTTTATGTGGTGATGCGCGGCCTGGCGGCCCGCTTCGAGCGGCGGGGGCCGCAAACCAGGCTGCACACGGGAGGGAGCCTGTCATGAAAGGTTTCTATCCATTCGTTCTGTTGCCCCTGAGTGTGCTCATTCTGCTGGCCGGGTGCTCGGCGGTGGGCCCCGATTACTCGCCTCCTGCACGGTCTTCGTCGCAGTTGCCCGACAGTTTTGGCCAGCCAGCCGCGGGTCTCAGCCCGGGGGCGGTTGAGGTGCAGTGGTGGCGCGGGTTCGATGAGCCCGAGTTGGCCGCATTGATTCAGC
>JBILYW010000661.1:0-2519 GCA_044377555.1 Pseudomonas sp. | reverse complement strand
TCGGCGGCGGTGTCCACCGGGATCGAACTCATCACCACCACCAGCGCCCCCGGCGCCAGTGCCAGTGCGGCGCCGTTTTCACCCAACAGCACCTCGTCGCAGGTCGGGCCATCGCTGAGCATGCAGATCAGTACCTGGGCACCGTTTGCGGCTTGAGCCGGGGTCTGGAACACCTCGGCACCCTGTGCCGAGAGTTCCTGCACCTTGGCCGGCGAGCGGTTCCATGCCCGCACCGGGAAGCCTGCCTGCAGCAGGTTGCGGGCCATGGGCTGGCCCATGATCCCGGTACCGATAAAGGCTACGGTTGGCAGGCTCATGCTTTACCTCCAACAGCCGGAGCCATGGCGGCGCCAATCTGCGACACCTTGTTGCGCGGCATCAGCACCATGCCCAGACCGCCCAGACCGACCAGCGCTGCAATCACCAGGAAGCCCGGGGTGTAGCTGCCGGTCACGGTGAACAGGTAGCCGGTCAGGTAAGGCCCGATAAAGCCGCTGAGGTTACCGATGGAGTTGATCAGGCCAATCCCCACGGCCGCGCCAACGCCGGTCAGCACTTGCCCCGGTACGGCCCAGAACACGTTGATTGCGCTGTAAACGCCCATGGCCAGCAGGATAAAACCGACGACGATGATCCACGGCTGGTTGAGCCACAGCGCCACGGCGATCGAGACGGCGGCCAGCATGGCGGCACCGCCCGCATGCCAGTGACGTTCTTGCAGACGGTCGGAGCGACGGCTCCACCAGATCATCGCCACAGCGGCAACGGCGTACGGGATGGCAGTGATCAGACCGTTCTGCATCAGGCCGATTTCCAGCCCGAACGAGCCGCGGAACGATGCCAGTACCGTAGGCATAAAGAAGTTCATCGCGTTGGAGCCCGAGGTGATGCCGAAGTACACCAGGGCCAGCAACCACACCTGACGGTTGCACAGTGCCTTGCGGATCATCTGGCCCTTGGTCGGTTGAATGCCCACCACCAGCGGTTTGCTGCGTTCTTCCTGTGCCAGGGTGTTGATCAGCCAGTTGCGCTGTTTGTCGGTGAGCCAGTGGGCATCGGCCGGGTGGTCAGTGAGGTAGAAGTAGCACACCACACCGAGGATCACGGCCGGTACGGCCTCGACGATGTACATCAGGCGCCAGCCGACGAAGCCCCAGGCATCGCCCAGCTCCATCAGGCCCACCGACAGCGGTGCACCGATGATTTGCGCGATGGGTACGCCCAGGTAAAAGGTGGCGATCATGCGGGCGCGGTAACGGCTCGGGAACCACAGCGACAGCAGGTAAATGACCCCCGGGAAGAACCCGGCTTCGGCGATACCCAGCAGTACGCGCAGGGAGATGAAGTGCACAGGCGTCTGCAGGAAGCCCATGGCGCCTGCGATGATGCCCCAGGTCACCATGATCCGCGCAATCCAGACCCGGGCGCCGTAGCGGTGCAGCAGAATGTTGCTTGGCACTTCGAACATGAAGTAGCCGAGGAAGAAAATACCTGCGCCCAGGCCATAAATGGTCTGGCTGATACCGATGTCTTCGTTCATCCGCAATGCGGCGAACCCGACGTTGTTGCGGTCCAGAAAGGCGACCACAAACAGCAGGATGAGAAAGGGGATCATGCGCCGGGTAACGCGCTTGATCGTCTGTTGTTCGATGTCCGAGATGTCGGGGAGCGGTGTGGTGGTCATATCGCACGGCCTCGTTTTTATTGTTGTGTGTAACGCGAGCTTGTTTTGCTTTTTGTGGGAGCGGGCTTGCCCGCGATGCAGGCACCTCGGTGTTTCAGTTAAACCGCAGTGATGCAATCGCGAGCAAGCCCGCTCCCACAGAGTTGTGGGGTTATTTGGGGGCTGTGTCCTCGATATGCGCGCGCACAATGGCGTCGAAATCAGGGTCGGCGGTAAAGCCCAGGGCGCGGGCGCGCGGGGCCTCTACCTTGCTCGGCCAGCTTTCGACGATGCGCTGGATGGTGGCGTCCGGCTCCCAGCGAATCAGTTTGACCACGTCGTCACCGGCAACCCGTTGCAGGGCACTGACCATGTCGGCCACGGTGGTGGTGACGCCCGGCAGCGGGATGATCCGCTGGTTGCCAAGGGTTTGCGGCGACAGGGTCATGCCCAGCAGCATCGATTCGATGATGCGCCGCGGAGAGGTGAGGTACACCTGGGTGTCCGGGCGTACCGGGCACACGGCCGGCAGGCCCACCAGCGGCTCGCGGATGATCGAGCTGAAGAAGGTCGAAGCGGCCTTGTTCGGTTTGCCGGGGCGCACGGCCACCGTGGGCAGGCGCAGCACGCGGCCGTCCACAAACCCTTTGCGCGCATAGTCGGCCACCAGCAATTCGCCCACGGCTTTTTGCATGCCGTAGGAGGACTGCGGGGTGAGCACGGTGTTGTCATCCACCACGGCCGGCAACTCGCCGCCAAACACCGCGAAACCGCTGGCGTAAACGAAGCGCGGGGCGTTGCCCTGTTTGCGCAGGGTTTCGAGCAGCAGCATCAGGCCGTGCAGGTTGACCTGCAT
>JBILYW010000660.1:0-2521 GCA_044377555.1 Pseudomonas sp. | reverse complement strand
CGCATGAAAATCGACAGGTCATTCCCGCTGCGCGGCTGAATCACCAGCGCCTGCTCGACCAGCATTTCCAGCAACTCTTCCAGGCTCGGACGGTTCTCCGGCCTGGCCTGGCGGCGCTCCAGCTCACGATCGAGGTTGGCGCAAAAAGGCCCCAGGAAACGAGAAAAAACCGCCTGGATCAGCGCTTTCTTTGAACCGAAATGGTAATTGACCGCCGCCAGGTTAACCCCGGCTTTACTGGTAATCAGCCGTAATGAGGTTTCGGCAAACCCTTTTTCCGCGAACAGCTGCTCAGCAGCATCAAGGATACGTTCAACGGTTTCCGACTGGGCCATGACTACTCCGCCTGACAAGCATTTAAACACCTGTTTGAAACATACGTTTCAGATTGTAAAAAGTCAAGATGACGTATTCGTTTTACGACCGGTTGGTTTCGCATTTAACCACAGCCTCGGCCGGCAACACCCACCTGATAAAGTACGGGCCTCGCAGCTTATTGACGACCGTCCAGCGGACTGCCGGAAATGGGTGATTGCCAATAAGCCTTCACTGTATATAATCCCAGTCACTGTATAAAAAGACAGAGCGATCAACATGCTAAAACTGACGCCACGCCAAGCAGAGATCCTGGCTTTCATCAAGCGATGCCTGGAAGACAACGGATACCCGCCCACCCGTGCAGAGATCGCACAGGAGCTGGGCTTCAAGTCCCCCAACGCCGCCGAAGAACACCTCAAGGCCCTTGCCCGCAAGGGTGCCATCGAGATGACCCCAGGGGCGTCGCGCGGCATTCGCATCCCCGGCTTCGAGGCCAAATCCGACGAGTCCACGCTGCCCATCATCGGCCGCGTCGCTGCAGGCGCCCCGATCCTGGCGCAGGAGCATGTCGAAGAATCGTGCAACATCAACCCGACCTTCTTCCATCCGCGGGCCGATTACCTGCTGCGGGTACAGGGCATGAGCATGAAGGACGTCGGCATCTTCGATGGCGACCTGCTTGCTGTTCATACCTGTCGCGAAGCCCGTAACGGCCAGATCGTGGTGGCCCGCATCGACGATGAAGTGACGGTAAAACGCTTCAAGCGTGAAGGCAACAAGGTCTGGCTAATCGCCGAGAACCCTGACTTCGCACCGATTGAAGTCAACCTCAAGGATCAGGAACTGGTCATTGAAGGCTTGAGCGTCGGCGTTATTCGCCGCTAAAGGAGGCTTCATGCAGTTCCCACACACACCGCTGCCAGCACAACTCACCCTGTTCGAAGCGTTCATGGCGCAACCCATGACCCCGGCGATCAAAGACGTGCTCGAATCACCCTGGAGCGCCGACCCTGAAGTCTTCAGTGAACTGTCGCTACGCGGTGCTGCCGGAAACTGCCTGAACCTGCTTGCCCCGGTGCTGCGCGAACTGAGCGAGCAACGAAACGCCCGCTGGCTGACACTGATCGCACCGCCTGCGAGCTTGACCCAAAGCTGGTTACGCGACGCCGGGCTGAACCGCGAGCGTATTCTGCTGCTGCAGCCCAACGGCAATAAAAGCGCCTTGCAACTCACCTGCGAAGCGTTGCGCCTGGGGCGCAGCCACACCGTAGTGAGCTGGATCAACCCGCTGAACAGCGCTGCGCGCCAACAGTTGATCAGCGCAGCACGTACCGGGCACGGTCAAAGCTTGAATATTCGTTTGGGCTAAACAACCGATGCCGCCACAGGGCTAGTGCAGAACGCAATAGCCTGACTGTGGCTCGCGCATCAGGGCCGCTTAATGAAGAATGCGCGGTCCATCGTCTTTTTCGAGCTCGCCTTCGGCCAGTCGACCCGCCATCTGTACACCAACGCTGAGCATGGCTTTTGCCACCTCTACGTGCTGCCCCTGAAGAAACGCCTTGGCATCTTCAGAAAAGTTCAGCGTTACCAAAGACCCTTCGTCCTCAGCACGGCGCAACTCGATGCGGCCGTCTGGCAACTCGACAATTTCTAGAAAGGACGTTGGCATATAAATTTGTTCTCCACGAAAGCGCGGGAGTATATCAGCCATCCCGTGGAATATTCCCGGGATCTGTAGCGCTTTCCATTACAGACTGATGAATGACTGTACCGTTTCGGTTTCGACCCCGAGGGTCTGTTGACGCTGCATTGCGCCCCTGCGGGTCGCGTTTCGAATTTAGCCAGCGACGCGGCTCGCAATGAAACGTCAACAGACCCTAGCACTCATTGAGTCCGTCACGGAAACGAATGGCCAGGCCTTTGAGGTTCTGACGCCACTCTTCCATTGTTTCGCGGCTCAACTCCAGGGGCGCCTCGTCTTCGAGGTTGACCGCAATGATCAATGGCTGGAACACATCCGCCTTGACCTTCTTTGGCGCCTGAAGCGGCTGATACAGCGCGGCATGGGTTGCTACCAGCTGCGCCAGCCAGGTTTGCGGGGCCTGCGCCAGCTCAACCAGCTCTGCCAGTTCAGGGATTGCCTTCTCCTCCAGCACTTGCCGGGTAAGCAGCAACTCGACCCGAGGCGCATTGGCCTGAG